>CAZGNQ010000305.1:0-4580 GCA_964527285.1 uncultured Hyphomicrobiales bacterium
ATATCGATCCGGCAGCACGGTCGTTCGCACACTTTGATAGCTCAATGGCGCATCGAGCTTTCCGATCGGTGCCCCAAACGTGAGAATATGCGTCTGTCGATCCTCGGTCAGGCTTGTAAGGATGTCCACCCGCTCTTCGTGGGCTGCCTTCATCGCGAGAAGTCGCTCTTCCGGATGTCCGGGCTCATCCTCGATATCGATCAGCCGATGATGTTCGTAACAGAGCAGCATAAGATTGCTGACCTCGTCGACGAGCCGGGGTGACCTGACGACGTCACCGCGCGGACCGTTTGGTTTGGCTGAAACAATGTGGGCAACAAGCGCCCGGATGAGTTTGTCATTCGCCGATATCAGATCACCGATTAGCGACTTGTTGCAGTACTGGCAACGGCCGGCTGCCTTGGCCCACAGTAGATTGCGCGTTCCAACGGACACCCGTCCCGAGACTTCTGGCTCGTCCTTTTTGCTCATGCCGCATTTCCCAATGCTGGCCGATCGAGCTTGTTCGTGATCATGCCGCGCAGAGCCTGTGCCTCAACGGCGCGCATTTCTGCAACGCTCTCATAGCCAACGCCGGGCGCAAGCCATTCCCCGATAAGATGCCAAAGCTCGTAATAGTGGAGCCATTCCGATGCCCAGAGGATCGTTGTCTCCGCAATGAGATCAGCTGGAGTCCATTCACGCCCATCCGAATCGAACAGGCACAAGCCTGATCGTGTCGGCTCTTTATCGTTAAACATCAGATGCGGGATGTCGGCATAGTCCATACCTTGGCGTGGCTCGATGGCCGGATCGGCCACGATCACATAGGGGCGATCCAGGACACGCGGATTCCAGTACGCCTCGATTACATAGACCTGTGCTTGCGGCTGCAATAACCCGACCCATGCAAGCGTGCCGTCCCCAAATTTCCGACCGGTGAAGCCCGGCCAGAGCTCTTGCATCGCAACGATCTGCGCATGTGGCGAACGCCGGAAATCGCGGTTAGGTCTCGTCATCACTTTCATCCTGAACGCGCATGGGGTGGAAATTGTGCTGCGGTACCGAGCGAATATCCTGCGTTGCGCGGACGAGCGCCGGTGCCTTGATGTTGCCAGTCGCTGTCTGCACGAGATTGGGCTTGGAGCCCGCCCGCGTATCGAAACGCTTGCTGAGGATCGCCCTCACCTCCGCGCCGACCCGCTCGCCGAACAATTCGCTCATACCTTCCACGATCTCGTGGAGCGGTGCCCGCTCAAGCCGGCGTAGCCGCTCGGCCAGGTGCTCAAGCGTTTGCGCAAACACCTCCATGTCACGCATGCCGGCGCGTCCTTTCGCCGGCCAACGGTCATTGATCCGATCAGGATGGTAAGAGGGATTGGTCTCTTCGGGACGCGTACCGGTTGCTAGATGGTCGCGCATAATGGCGGCCGTCGACTCTGCCAGGGCAATGAGCTGAAGGGTAAGGCCCTGAGGCACGTAGCCGATGCTGCCCGCCCGCTTGGACAGATAGATGCCGGGCGGCTGCTTGAGATCGCGCTTCTCGTAGCTGAGATTGACGTTGCGCTTGAGCAGTTTGAGCGCGACCGCTTCCTGTGCCTCAAGAGCACTCGGGATCATTGGCGGCAGGTCTACCTGATCGGCTTTGGCGAGCGCTGCTTCGATTGAATCGAGAGCACAAAGACGCGACTTCGACAGCATCCCGCGCCGGTTGCGCAGCCCCTCGGCAAATGCCTTCTGATTACCTCCGACGGCCGATCGAAACCAGGCCGTAAAGCCCCAAGGATTGGAGAGAATGCGAACGGATGCACCTTTATCCGGCGCATGCATAATCTCGCCCGCGCGCTCGAGAGAAGACCGCTTGGACCGATCCATGATCGTCACGTCCATGTGCATGAACGGAAAACGCAGCTGGATGCAACGCGTGCATCGCACGATCTTGACGACGCCGGGGAAGCCCTGCAGAGCCTTTTCTAGGATGTCCATCACATCGTGCTCAGACCAGTGCGCCGGCACATCGATTTCCACAATGGCATCAACATCGAAGCGGTCGTCGTTCGTACCGCTCACGATGGTGGTGCTGGTGGCCATCGACCCGTGCGCATAAATCAGGCTGACGCCGTCCTTCAAATACGGCGCAAGGGGGCTGCTCGGCCGCTCCAGATGTTCTTTGAGGCGTCGGTACCGATTCTCGGCGATGCGCCGATCGGGAGGGCTAAGCTCGATCTGCGTCGCGACGTCCAACAGGATGTCATCGAGGGCGCCAAGCGTCGGAAATCGCTCATGATTCGTCATTCGAGCCTCTCTAGCCGATTCGTTGACAACAACGCCAATGAGGTTTACAATTCATAAGAACAGATAGTAAACGTCAACTTTAAAGGAGTCAACATGTTCGCAGACAGGCTGAAAATCGCGCGCAAGAAGGCCGGTCTGTCGCTTCGCCAGCTTGCCGAGCGCGCAGAACCGCCGGTCACTGCTCAAGCGCTCAGCAAATACGAGGCAAACAAGATGATGCCGAGTTCGTCCGTATTGGTCGGCTTAGCCAAAGCCTTGGACACTTCGGTCGATTTTCTGATGAGCAGCGAAGTCGCGTCGCTCGACGGTGTGGAATTTCGAAAGCACTCCGGCTCCTCAGCCAAGGACCGGGCCATGGTCGAGGCTGTCGTCACTGAACGACTGGAGCGAATCTTCGCGATAGAGGATGTCCTCGGCATCCCCGAATTGAACGAAATCTTTGCCGACCTGGAAGCGCCAGCCATAGCGTCTCTCGAAGCCGCCGAAGAGCAGGCCGATTTTCTGCGTGATAAATGGGATCTCGGAAGCGATGCCATACCGAGCTTAAGCGCGCTCCTCGAAGACAGGGGCATTCACGTCATCGAAGTGGCACTACCGGAGCGCGTCTCGGGGATGGCCTGTCGCGCGGTCCGCGCCGGTCGGGAAAATGGTGCAGCCGTCATAGTTGTGTCTGATCAGATCACTACCGAGCGGAAGCGCTTTACTCTGGCCCACGAGCTTGGTCACCGCATAATTCGGAAGGTGAGCGGAGACGTTCGGCTAGAAAAAGCCGTCGATCGTTTCGCGGGCGCATTGCTTGTTCCTGCAGACCACCTGATCGGTGAAGTCGGTGCCGAGCGTCATGGTATCGCGTATCAAGAGATCAAGCGGCTGAAACACGCCTACGGCGTTTCAGCGAGCATGATGCTAGTTCGGCTTCGTCAACTCCGCATCTTGCCCGATCACATCGTTGACTACGCATTTCGAACCTATGCCAGAAGCTGGCGTCGTGATGAACCTGACCCTATTCCGGCAGACAGCGGCTTCGCCGCGTTGGAGAAGCCCGCGCGATTTGAACGACTCGTCTTCCGCGCGCTGGCCGAGCAGATGATCTCCGTTGTCCGCGCCGCAGAACTGCTAGGTAAGCCGCTTGCAGAAATCGAGGCCGGACTAAAGGGACCTCAGGCACAGTGACACGGGTTATCGTCAACGACGCGTCATGTCTGATCGATCTTCATAAGGGGCGGCTCTTGCACACCATGGTGGCGTTGCCCTTTGAGTTCGTTGTGCCGTATCCCATTCGAGAATCCGAGTTGCTGACATTGACACCGCAGGACTGGCAGATGCTCGATGAAAGCGGCGTCGAGACCTACGATCTTGAATCCGATGCCGTCACAGAAGCGTTCGCGATCAAGGCGCAGCATCCGGGACTCTCTGCCAACGATTGCTTTTGCTTGGTCGCCACCCTGCGACGCCGCGACTCGATTCTACTGACGGGCGATGCACAACTGCGCCAAGTCGCAAAACAGCGTAAGGTCGAGGTTCACGGAGTCCTGTGGATAATTGATCAACTTCAAGAGCAAGCAGTTGCCGGGCAAAAAGTGCTAATCTCGGCACTCGAGATTTGGCGTAATGATCCGACCGTCTTCCTTCCCGAGGGCGAAATAGAGATGCGCCGCCGCCGCTTCCGGTAAATGTGTTCGAGAGCACAGTTACCCACCAACGATGAACGTTGGCGGACGGTTGGTGATCATGGTCACTTTTCGATTAGATGGCGCACCCAACGCCGCGAGGGCGTTGGGCTCGATGACATTGTCTCCATGACATTGCCAGGGTCCGAGGGGCTCGCAGACTCAATGGTTGATAGGGATGTCGGGGGGAGCGCTGGATTCTCCTATTATTGATGATGGACCGCCCACACGCTTGTCCAAGGCTTCCAAGGGTGGACGGACTACCCTTAGCCGGCTGTGGAAAAAGGGTTCGCGGCCGGCGTTGTTCGTGATTCATTTTCCGTGACGGGATCCGCGGCAGGAGAATCACATGCGCGTCGGATGGGCGTTCACATTTGCCGCCGCGACACAGCTATCCCCACCCGCGGAATTGTTGTCCTTATTCAACAGCCTGTTAGGTCTGGTCCAGCGATAAAACGCTGGCCTGCATCCAGTCAGTGCCGGGTTGAGCGAAGGGTGAACGGAGAGTTGAAGTCTCAAGCTCGTTATCAATCAGCGAAACGATTGGATGGCACTGTACCGGTATTCATGACTGGAAGTGCGCAAGCCGGGGGTGCACGGGGGCCGGCCAGGCCCCCTGCCGAGGCGGCGAAGCCG
>CAZGNQ010000306.1:0-4558 GCA_964527285.1 uncultured Hyphomicrobiales bacterium
CGCGGGTCGGCCTGAAACCCCGACCCGGATAGACCCTTTCCGTTTTTGGCCACGGGGCCCAGCGGCAATAACCCCCCCCCCCCCCCGGGGATCAGCGGCCGATATCTCCGCTTATCGTCAGCCGGCAGCGGTCACCAATGAAGTAGGCCATGCCGAACTGCACCGGTTGATCGCTCACCGCGACATCAAGGCCGATCGTCTTCAGCACCGGCCGCGACGAGGCCATGTCCAGCGCCCGCGCGACGCTCTCCGGCGGCAACTCGGCACAAACCTGCGTCCAAAGGCGCCGGTACTCCGGCACGCCACAGGCCTGAAGCGCGGCCGTGACCCCGCGATGCTCGTTGATCGCATCCGCGATGGCCGGGAGACGCTTTTGCGGGAAGGTGTGCACGTCGTAGGAGAACACCCGCTCTTCGGCGTAGTAGATGAACTCCGCCACTGCGATCGGGTCACCCACCTCAAGCCCGAGGTGCTTTGCGCGCTCACGGTCTGCTTCAACGATTTCCACCCGCAGAAGCTGGCGATCCGCCGCGATGCCATGCTCCAGCATGATCTCGGTGTAACGCGTCCGCTCGTTGATCGGGTATTCGATGGGCTGCTCGCGCACGAACGTGCCACGCCCGTGTTCCACGCGCAGCAAGCCGCGGTGGGACAACTCGGAAACCGCGCGTCGCACGGTGTGGCGGTTGACCCCAAAGCGTTCCGCAAGTGCGTTTTCGGATGGCAGGCGCTCGCCTGCTTTGAGCCGTCCGTCAGCGATCTCTCGCTCGAGGCTGTGCGCAATCTGCCCCCAGATCGCAGCACCTGAGTTTCTTTCGAGCATCAAACATTCCATGCGTGGTGGCACCGGGATCGACGCAATCACACGACCGCGCGTGTCTTGAGACCGACATATCCGTTGCCACAATTATGGCAACCATCGGTCCACGCACAGTTGGACAGTGCCGAACGACGACCCGTTGGCTGGTTAACGTCTATACGCGCACGGACTTTGGGCGCTGACAGCATCTTCACGCGCTTGTGAATGCTCAAACACCACCAGTTTTGCCCCGCGGCGGTCATTAAACGGCGGAGGCACCGGACACGTCTAGACAAGTAGGGGTTGGTCCGTTTAAGTGGTGTCAAATTTCGTTACTAAGCCGGTGGTGGAGACAACACCGCGCGGACGCCGTTCGGCAAAGGCACGCAGCCTTGGGGGCAGCCAGTGACGCACCGCATGGACGAGGGCGCACGCGAGGGTCACTCAGCGCGCGCAACGCAAGACGATGCGACGCGGGAGCGGGCAGAATGGATGGGTCTTCTCGCGCGCGCCCTCAGCGATGAACTGCACACCTACTGGACGGCCATTGAACTCGCTCCAGCGTTTACGGAGTTGAGAGCTCCTGAGGTGGGCATGGTCATGGTGCGCGGCCGGGCTGGCGGCAGCGGCTCACCGTTCAACGTTGGCGAGATGACGGTGACGCGTTGCGCGATCCAGCTTGAAACGGGTTACGTCGGCCACGCCTACATCGCCGGACGACGGCCACGCCATGCCCGGATCAGCGCGGTGATCGATGCGCTGATGCTTGAAGGCACGCGACGGGCCGAGATCGAGGCGCGCGTGCTTGACCCGTTGGCCCGCAATGAGGCTGACAGGGCTCGGGCATCGCAAACGCGGGCCGACGCGACGCGCGTCGATTTTTTCACAATGGTGCGGAGCGAAGCGTGACGCAGATGGCCGAAAACAGATCGGGGCCGCTGACGGCCGCGTCCGGCGGTCTGGCGCGCGAAAGCGATGCGGCGGGGCGTTGCGCAGGCTTTCAGGACCGGGTGCACGATGCCCAGGCCGTGTTCCGGGCAACGCTCGACGCCATGGCGCGCCCCGGACAGCTGGTGACCATGGCACCGCGGGTTGCCGGATCGCCGTTCCCGCCGCTTGTGGCTGACGTCCTCTTCACGCTGTGTGACTTCGAGACGCCCGTCTTTCTTGACCCGGCCTTGCGCGACGCGGCAGCGCAAGGGAGTGATGACCCGCTGGCGGCCGCGCTCTCGTTCCATGCGTCCGCGCCGGTTGTCAGCGATGCGTCTGCCGCGCACTTCGCTGTGGTCCTGCCGGCCAATGTCCATGCTATCGGACCTGGTTTCGCCGTGGGCACGCCGGACTATCCCGACCGTTCAGCGACCTTGATTGTGCCACTCAAGACGCCTGCGGGCGCCGCGCCGGCCAACGGCACGCGGCCAGATTTGGCTGCCCCGCGCCTGACGGGGCCTGGCATCAAGGGCGAACGGACCATCGCAAGCGATGACCTCGACGACGGCTTCTGGGCCTGGGCCGCGACCAACAGCGCACTCTACCCGCTCGGTTGCGACGTCATCTTCTGCCTGGCTGCCGGCGTGATGGCACTGCCGCGCAGCACGCGGATCACGCCGCTTGATCGGCCGGTCGGCCTCGCCGCCAGCACCACGATGGAGGCCCGCTGATGTATGTTCCGGTCAAAGGGGGCGAGCAGGCCATTCGCGAGGCACACGCGTGGCTGGCGGAGCGCCGCCGGGGGCCGCACCACCGGCCGGCCGTCGCCATCGAGCAGATTGCCGATCAACTCAGCCTTGCGACCCACCGGGTGATGAACGAGGGCTCTCTCTATGATGAGGCACTCGCGGCGCTGGCGATCAAGCAGGCCCGTGGCGACCTGATCGAGGCTGCCTTCCTGCTGCGCGCCTTCCGCACGACCCTGCCGCGCTTTGGCGCCAGCGTGCCGCTCAACACAGAGCGGATGCGCGTGGACCGCCGGGTCTCGGCCACCTTCAAGGACGTGCCCGGCGGGCAGATCCTCGGCCCCACCTTTGACTACACCCACCGGCTGCTTGATTTCTCGCTGGCCGCGCAAGCTGACGCCGATACGCGCGATTTGAGCGCATCCACCCCCACTGAGCGCCATGCTGATGACACGCTGGGCCGAGCGCTTAGCGGTGCGGATGATGGCGCGGCCGCAGCCCAGGGCCTCGCAAACGGTTGGCGCCCCCCGGTGGTGCCGAAAGTGGCGCAGTTTCTTGATGCCGAAGGACTGCTGGAGCCTGCCGACGGCGCGCAAGCTGGCGCGCAGGCCGGACAAGCGACGCAAACTGGTGGCGCAGACGATGGTGACGAAGTGGGCGACATCACCCGCGAGCCCATGGCGTTTCCCACCACCCGTGACCGCAGGCTGCAGCGCCTGGCGCGCGGTGATGAGGGCTATCTGCTCGCCCTCGCCTACTCCACGCAGCGCGGTTACGGTCGCAATCATCCCTTCGCTGGCGAAATCCGCACGGGCGATGTGCGGGTCGGCTTTGTGCCGGAAGAACTGGGCTTTGAGATCGAAATCGCCGACCTGACCTTGACCGAATGCGAAATGGTCAACCAGTTCCTCGGCTCAAAGGACATCGCGCCGCAATTCACGCGCGGCTACGGGCTCGTTTTTGGTCAATGCGAACGCAAAGCGATGTCGATGGCGCTGGTGGACCGCGCGCTGAGGGCCGAGGAGCTTGGCGAGACCGACGGCGACACCGCACACGGCAAAGGGCATGCGCCGGCCCAGGACGAGGAATTCGTCCTGTCACACTGCGACAACGTTGAGGCGACGGGCTTCGTCGAACACCTCAAGCTGCCGCACTACGTCGACTTCCAGGCCGAGCTGGAGTTGATCCGCACCATGCGCGCGGCACATGACGCCGCCGCGCCATACTCCCCATCAAGCCCCGAAACAGAGCACGTCGATAACGGCGCCACCGCGCCCCAATCGACCGGGCCAGCCGATCGCGAGGCCTCCACCGGTCTGCCGCTCAGCATAGCGGGCCAAAGGGCAAACACCGGCTCCCAGGAGGCGTTTTAATGCTGCTGGATATGCCACCGTCAGCGTCCGAGGGCGACACGCCGAACGATGGTGCGGATTATAATTTTGCGTTTGTCGACGTGCAGCCGCGCATCACGGCCGACGAAGAAAACAACCAGATCAATGTCGAGTTTGTCGTCAATGAAGGCCCTCGGGTTTACATCGAAAAGATCAACATCATCGGCAATACGCAGACGCTAGACCGCGTGATCCGGCGCGAGCTGCGGATTGCCGAAGGCGATGCGTTCAACCGCGTTCTGCTCGACCGGTCTCGTAACCGCGTGCGTGCGCTGGGCTTTTTCGAAGCAGTCGAGATCGAAGAGCGGCCTGGTTCGGAGCCGGATCGCACAGTGGTCGACATTCGGGTGAAGGAGCAACCGACCGGAGAACTGGCGTTCGCGGCGGGTTTCTCCTCGGTCAACAGCTTCCTGATTGACGCAAGGGTCAGCCAGCGCAACCTGCGCGGCACGGGTCAGTCGCTCTCTGCGCAGGTCAGCGCGTCGCAGCGCCAGCAGGTCCTCGACATACGATTTACAGAGCCGCGCTTTCTCGGCCGGAACCTGATCGCCGGCTTCGATGTGTTCTCAACCCGGTCAGACTTTCTCGACGTGTCGAATTTCGAGACCGAAACCATCGGTGCCGGCTTTCGCCTCGGCTTCCCGGTCACCGACCGCACCAGCATGCAGTTGCGCTACACCCTGCGCCAGGAC
>CAZGNQ010000307.1:0-2053 GCA_964527285.1 uncultured Hyphomicrobiales bacterium
CGCGCGTCTCGAACGCGCAAGGGGATGCGTCTGAGCGGATTGCCGAACTCACGGACGCCATCGGCGCGCGCGAGGAAGCGCTCGCGGCAGCCGAGACGACGTTGGCGGCGCGCGAGAAAGAGGTGGCCGACCTCAAAGCGGCGCGCACTGCCTCGCAGGCCGAAGCCACGGCTCGGATCGCCGAACTGACCGAGGCAATTGCAGAACGCGAGGACGCGTTGACCGCCGCCGAAACAACGCTGGCGGCACGGCTTAAAGAACTGGCCAACACCAACGAAAAACTTGCTGCCTCTGAAGAGGGGGCGCGCGCACGGTTCGCAGAGCTCTCGTCTGCCATCGGCGCGCGGGAGGAGGCGCTTGCCGAGGCCGAGGCCCTGCTGCAGCAGCGGGTCTCCGAAACGACGGCGCTCAAGGCGCAGATCGAAAGTCTGGCAACAGAGCGCAGTGAGGCCCAAGCGACCTTGCAGGGCGAACTGGCTGAATTGACCGATCGACTGGCACAGGTGGAGGCCGAACGATTGCAGCAACAGCAGTCGATCGTCGCTTTGACGCAAGACCGTGATGCCGCGCAGCGGGACCTGGCCGAAGCAAAGGCGCGCGAGACCCGATCTGCCGCGCGGCTTGCGGAATTGACCCGCGAGATTGAGGCGGCTCGGGCCACACGCACGCAACTGCAGACAGCATTGACGGCGATGGAGCAACGCGCAGCTGAACGGGCTGGACGGACGCGCCAGCTTGAGGCTGAGCGGACACGGCTTCAAGAAGCACTCACGGCACAACGCCAGCGCGCGACCGCGACGGCGCGAGCGCCCGCAGCGGCGGCTCCGACCAGTTCAGCTGGGCGGGCGAACGTTGCGGCAGCGCCTGATCGCGCGACGTCGTCGAACGCTGACACTGTTGTTACCGTTTCACCGGCTGCGGCTGGGCCTGACGCGGTCGGCCTTGCCGAGAACCGCGCCATCGCAGCATCACTGAGCGATGTCCCTGACGCCAGTGCACCGGCCACGTCCGCGCCGCGCGAGGCCGCCTCGGCGCAAGCCGCGTCATCTGAACAGACCGGCAGTGATGCGCAGGCTGGCGATGTGGCTGACCCTGGCATCAGCAGCGAACGTCAGCCGATCAACCAAAACGACGCAGGCGCCGCTGATCAAACGGTGCAGCAGGTTGCAGCACTTGAGCCGGAGCCCGGCGTTCTCGATGCAAATGATGCCGCCCCTGCCGTGGCGGTTGGCACAGGAGCGGCGACCTTCCAGGACTGCGAAGAGTGTCCCCTCATGGTGCGTATCCCGGCGGGACGCTTCCAGATGGGCAGTGCATCGGGCGAACGTCACCGCCGCTCGAACGAAGGCCCACAGCGGACTGTCACTGTGCCGGTGCCTTTCGCAGTGGCCGTGCATGAGGTGACGGTGGCGCAATGGCAGGCCTTTGCCGAGGACACCGGTCGTGCGCCTGCGCCGTGCGGTTTTGCCGCCACGGCGACCTGGGAGGCGCCCGGTTACGATCAGACACCGGACCATCCTGTGGTGTGCGTGAACTTCGATGATGCGCAGGATTTTATTGCCCACCTCAACGCCAAGGCCGGCGGCGGTTATCGCCTGCTCAATGAAGCGGAGTGGGAATATGTTGCCCGGGCTGGGGCGCAGGACCGCTTCCCCCACGGCAACGACCCCAATTACGAGGCACTGTGTCAGCACGCCAACATTGCCGGCACTGAGTCCCGCTACGGCGCGCGTAACGCCACCTGTGCTGATGATTTCGAGTACGCAGCGCCGGTCGGTGCCAAGTTGGCCAATGCCTTTGGCGTGACAGACATGCTGGGCAATGCGCTGGAGTGGACTCAGGATTGCTGGAAGGCGACCTACATCGGCGCGCCGGAGAAGTCCGTCACGCCTGTTGAGGATGGGAATTGCACAAAGCGCGTGCTGCGCGGAGGTGCATGGCGTTATCGCAATCGCAATGCGCGACCCGCACGCCGTTTTTCGATCTTCAAGGGCGATCGCTTCAACTACATCGGCTTTCGCGTGGCAAAGACGCTTGAGCAGAACGTGAGTGA
>CAZGNQ010000307.1:2153-4550 GCA_964527285.1 uncultured Hyphomicrobiales bacterium
GCTTCAACTACATCGGCTTTCGCGTGGCAAAGACGCTTGAGCAGAACGTGAGTGAAGCATCAGCTCAGGAATAGCCCCGCGCCCCCTCGCAGGCAGCGTCGGTGATGTCCGTGGCCTCGCCTGGCCTGGGCTGGGCAATGGAAATCGCGCGGGCGAGGCCGCCACGTGCTTCGCCGCCAATTCTCACCCCGTGCGTGACGTGATTGTACGGGCCCGCCCGGTTGCGCCAGATCCAAGTTGGCCTGACCATGGCAATCAAGCCAGTGTCGCGCGCCTTCGGCTTTGCTTTTGGGCGCCGTGAGCGCGACATGCGCATTGCGCCAACACCAGAAGGGGCGCCATGACCAGATACCTCTTCGGCCTCGGCGCTTTTCTCCTGTGCGTTTATGCGATTGCCGTCGTTGCGATGTATTTTTCGCAGCGCGCCTTCGTCTATCCTGGCGATCCGACGCGCGTGGCGCCGGTGGCGCTGGGGCTCACCTCTGTGATCGAGCAGCGCCTTGCGACGCCGGATGGTGCCGAACTGATCGTCTGGCGGCGCCAGCCCGCTCCGGGCAAGCCCACGCTCCTCTACTTCCATGGCAATGGCGGTAATCTCGCGTCGCGCGCTTATCGGATCCAGCAGTTTGCCAATGCCGGGCTGGGCCTCTTCATGATGAGCTATCGCTCCTATTCCGGCAGCACCGGGACGCCGGACGAAGACACCATTATGGCCGATGCCCGCCTTGCGTATGACGCCTTGCGCCAAGACGGCGTGCCGGCGCGCCAAATCATTGCCTATGGTGAGAGCCTCGGGACGGGCGTGGCCACCATCTTGAGCGCTGATCCAGACGTGGCCGTCGGGGCCGTGATCTTGGATGCCCCCTACACGCGGCTTCCAGACGTGGCGGCGCGTCGCTACTGGTTCCTCCCGGTCAGTTGGCTGTCGACAGAATGGTTTGCGTCGATTGAGCACATCGGCCAGATCAATGCGCCGCTCTTGGTGTTGCACGGCAGTGAGGACCCATTGATCCCGCACCAGATGGGCAAACGCCTATTCGACGCGGCCGGGGAGCCAAAAACATTCCGGCTGTTTGACGGCGGCCACCACTCCGATCTCTATCGGTTCGGCGCCATTGATGCGGTTGAGGCGTTTGTGGATGAGCATTTTGGCACCACCGACGCCGTTGCCGAGAGTGCCCCGCGCGCCGATTGATAACGTGACTGCGCCGACAAGCACTTTTCGCTCATCCAGTCGTTGGCGAAACAAAGTCTGGAGACGCGTATCGTCGTCGCCCAATTCCAGCGCTTTTTCATACCCCTGAATGCTGTCCAAAACAGTACCCAGAAGATCATTCAGTTCCGAAATGCGTTCTGCAGACATGGTCGCGTTCTCTCGATTGGGTTGGTCTCCAATCGAACGCAGTTGGATTGCCAATGTTCCCAGGCGTTACGCCGACGTCGAAATCTGCAGCGCTTGCTGGCGATCCAACAGCCGCTCGCGTCAAGCGGGCGTTCGCCTCAACATGGGCCAGCACAACTCAACGGCGACGGCGGTGCAGATGATGAGTATCGCCAAAAGCTCCATCGCCGAAAGCGCATCCCCGAGGAATGCCACGGCCAGAGCCGCTGTCATCACCGGCTTGAGGAAGAAGAGATAGCTGCCGCGGGTGATGTCCGGCACCGCGGCGAGGCCACCCAGCCAGAGCACCTGCGTTATCGTGGTGTTCCAGAAGCCGAGGGTCAGCAGTGCGGCCACCTGTTCCGTTGTGCGATCGGCGAGGTTGGCTGGATTGACCCAGATCCCGAACGCAACGCCCACAAGCGCCCACAATCCAATCGCGCCAATGCACATGCTGAGTGTGGTGATGCGGATTGCGCCGTACGCGTTGATGATCGGTTTGATCTTGATGGAGTAGACGGCCACAAACGCGGCGCAGGCGAGCGCCAGAACGACGCCGAACAGCGCACCGGCCTCACCGGCGAGCTGCCCCAGGTAGCCGTCCGTCAGCAACAGGGCGACACCGATCACGGCGGCGGAACCGGTGATGATCTTCGGGGCGGTGAGTGGCTGGCCGTTGATCAACAGATTGGCGAGACCCACAAAAATCGGGATTGTTGTGACCATGGTGCCAACCTGGACGACGCTGGCGAAATCGAGCGCCCAGTGGAATGCAAGGTAGGCCAGCGTCACGCCCAGGATCGACAGCGGCACCAGCGAGCGCCAGTGCGGCTTGAGGGGGGTCAAAAGGTCAGAATGGGTGCGCCACACGAGGCACACGATCAGCAGGCCCACTGCGCCCAGCCCGAAGCGCCAGACCGAGGCCTCGGGCCCGCTGACGCCGGAGAGCACGGCGAACAACTCGCTGGATGCGTGGCCGATCACGCCGATGAACACGATCAGGTAGGCGAGCCAGG
>CAZGNQ010000308.1:0-4523 GCA_964527285.1 uncultured Hyphomicrobiales bacterium
CCGTCTTGTCCTCTTTATAGAACATCAACTGGTCGGCATCCTGGGGATGATAAAGCTGACCGACCTGAGAGAAGATGCCAAACTGACGGAACATGCCCTCCATGCCGAAGGTGCGGCTCTCATCAGGCACGATCGGCACCACGCGCTTGCCCAATGACTTGTCGCGCATGAGCGTATTGAGGATGCGCACGAACGCCATGGTCGTTGAGATCTGACGGTCACCAGAGCTTTCAAGCTGGCCCTTGAAGGCATCAAGCGGCGGCACTGTCAGTTCATCATCCGCCTTGCGCCGGCGCTGTGGCAGATAGCCGCCAAGCTCCTCACGCCGGGCGCGCAGATACTTCATCTCCTCAGAGCCTTCATCGAACGTGACAAAGGGCACATCCGCAATCTCGGCGTCACTGACGGGAATGTCGAAGCGGTCACGGAATTGCTTGAGCGCGTCCAGGCCCATCTTCTTGGCCTGGTGCGAGATCATCTGCGCTTCGCCGGCCGACCCCATGCCATAGCCCTTGACCGTCTTCGGCAGGATGACGGTGGGCTGGCCTTTATGCTCCACGGCAGACTTGTAGGCCGCGTAGACCTTGCGTGCATCGTGGCCACCGCGGGTCAGCGCCCAGATCTTATCGTCGGACCACTCCGCGACCATTGCCGCCGTCTCGGGATAGCGCCCGAAGAAATTCTGCCGAATGTACGCGCCGTTCTTGGACTTGAAATCCTGGTAGTCGCCGTCGACGCACTCCTCCATCAGCTGGCGCAAGCGTCCGCTGGTGTCCTTGGCCAGCAGTTCATCCCACTGCGAGCCCCAGAGCACCTTGATCACGTTCCAGTGCGAGCCACGGAAGTTGCCCTCCAACTCCTGCACGATCTTGCCGTTGCCGCGCACCGGGCCGTCGAGGCGCTGCAGATTGCAGTTGATGACGAAGATCAGGTTGTCGAGCTTTTCGCGCCCGGCAAGCGAAATGGCGCCCAGGCTCTCCGGCTCATCCATCTCACCATCGCCGCAGAACACCCAGACCTTGCGGCTTTCAGTGTCCGCATGCCCGCGATGGTGGAGATACTTGAGGAAGCGTGCCTGGTAGATCGCCATCAGCGGGCCAAGACCCATCGAGACAGTGGGGAACTGCCAGAAGTCCGGCATCAGCCAGGGGTGCGGGTAGGACGACAGGCCCTTGCCATCGACCTCCTGGCGGAAATTGAGGAGTTGCTCTTCGGTGAGGCGGCCTTCGAGGAACGCACGCGCGTAGATGCCCGGCGAGGAGTGCCCCTGATAGAGGATCAGATCGCCGCCATGGCCCTCCGACGGGGCATGCCAGAAGTGCATGAAGCCGGTGTCGTAGAGCGTCGCTGCCGACTGGAACGAGGCAATGTGGCCGCCCAGTTCGCTGCTTTCTTTATTGGCCCGCAGCACGATGGCAGCTGCGTTCCAGCGCACGGCGGAGCGGATGCGCCGCTCAATCTCGCGCACGCCGGGATGGGCCGGCTGCTTATTGGCAGGGATGGTGTTGATGTAGGCCGTGTTCTCGGCAAACGGCACCTGGGCACCATTGCGCCGCGCGACCTCAACACATTCCGTCAGGATGTCATCCGCCGCGCCGGTGCCTTCAAACGCGATGACCGACTTGATGGCGTCGGTCCACTCCTTGCGCTCAGCGATGTCGTCGATCTGCGCCATTGTCCGTCCCCGTTTCGGCGTGATGCGCAGCGGGCCCGGTGAAGAGCGCCTGCGCCTCGTCATGCCGTGGCATCACGTTCCCGGCAGTGACCCTGAAAATCGATCGGCCGTAGCCGTCCCAAGCCAGCGTCCTGCATCCCTGAGCGTGCGGCCCGCTGCGGCCCCAGCGCCTCGCTTTTTTCTCCGTGCGCGGCCCGTCACCCGGCGCTCAACGTTGCCGTCGCCTGCAACCTGCTGCGCGTGCCCGTTGCCCGTCAATCAAGCACCACCATTGTCGAGCAGATCGTGACCGCCAGTCCGGCTTTGATTGACCAGACGCCTGGACCGCGACGCTTTGTTATCCGGCAAGGTCACACCATGGGCGCAAGGCGGCCAGTTAGACCATGGGCGAGTTTGGTCAAATTGATTGCCCACGGACATGACAACGGCGCACCCGCCCCGCCTGTCACGTTCGCGCGAGAGTGAAGGGAAAACGCTCCATGCCTCACAGCGGGGCTGCGCCACGGGTGGCCACGGCCATCGCCGAGCATATTGAAAAACTGATCCTGGAAGGCGCGCTGCGGCCCGGTGAAAAGCTGGCGCCCGAGCGTGAGCTTGCGGAAAAGCTGGGCGTGTCGCGGCCCACCTTGCGTGATGCAATCCACCAGTTGGCCGACCGTGGACTGCTGGCGACGTCACGCTCAGGTACGCACGTCGCCAGTTTCCTGGCCCCACTGATCGATCCGCTGGCGAACCTTTTGACAGAAAAACCGCAGGTGACGGAGGACTATTTTGAGTTCCGGCGCTGCCTTGAGGCCGAGGCGGCGGGGCTGGCGGCTGTGCGGGCCAACGCGCACGACCGCAAGGCGATCGGCAAATGCCTGGAACGGATGCGCCTGGCGCACGCCAAGGATGATCCCAGCGAGGAGGTGGAAGCCGACATCGAACTGCACATGGGCGTCTATGAAGCCAGCCACAATCTTGTGCTGCTGCACGTCATGCGTGCGCTTTCGGAGTTGCTGCGCCGCGACATCATCTACAATCGGGAACAGTTGTATCGCGGACCAGGCAATCGCGAGGTGCTCTATGCCCAGCACAGGGCGCTTGCCGAGGCCGTGGTCGAAGGGCGACCGGACGCGGCCAAGTCCGCCGCAGCGGATCACATCAAGTTCACATCACAAGCCATCGAACGACTGCGCCGTGAATGCCAGCGCATGGAAGCCTCGCTTCACCGCATCAACCGGTCGGACTTGTTGGCCAAGTGAAAGCGCCGCGCCCGCAGGACGGCAGAACCGGCAAACGGCTGGCGTGGCTCGCCTTGTCTTGGCCTGGCGTGGCTTGGCCGCCTGACCTGATCGGGAGGCAACGCTCAGTTACGCCAGTTGTCGGGACACAGAGCGCAGAGTGAAAGGCAACAGGAAACAAGAAGCAGGGCGCTCACGTACAGGGCACCCTCACACCGCGCGCAGTCCGGGCGGCGTCCACAACCCATTGCGCTGCGGCGTGCCCTGGCCGGACGCGGTGGCAGCACCAAGCACCTCACCTCCGGCGGCTGCGAACATCCACACTTTCGCGGGCCGCCAGACCACGGTGCGGCGCGCCAGTGATGCCTCGACGTCCTTCAACACCTTGCGGCCGATCTCGCGGTAAACGTTCTTGGCGGCCGCGACGGCCCAGGCGGATCGGGTCGGCAAGGCGCGCAGGCCGTAGCCGGCCGATTCGTAATAATCCTCCGCCATGCGCAACAGCCGCTCCACCACGGCTGCCACCTGCGCGCGGTGGCGATCTTCCAGCAACATTGCGGGATCGGCGACGGCAGCATCGACGTCGATACCAGCATTCGACAGCCATTCCAGCGGCAGATAGATCCGCCCCGCATGCGCATCGTCCGCCACATCACGCGAGATGTTGGTCAACTGAAAGGCGATCCCCAGATCGCTGGCGCGCTGCAAGACGAGCCGGTCTCGCGCGCCCATGATCATGGCCATCATGACCCCGACAACGCCAGCGACATGATAACAGTAGACCAGCGTGTCTTCGATCGTCGCAAAACGGCGCCCGTCCGCATCCATGGCGAACCCTTCCAGGAGTTCGAAGGGATGACGGTGTGGGATGTCGTGCGCGCGGACCACGCGGTGCAGGGCTGCAAAGACCGGGTCCTCCGGCTCCACGGATGCCGTCAACGCAGCCTGCGTGCGGGCGCGCAGGTCCGCGAGGCGGTCATCCACACTCACCGGCGATGCGCTGGCGTTGGCAAACCCGAATGTCTGGTCGTCAATCACGTCATCGCAGTAACGACACCACGCGTAGAGCATCGTCGCGTCGTCGCGCACGCCCGGCGCAAACAGGCGCGATGCGCCCGCAAAGCTTTTTGAGCCCTGCGCAATGCGCTGGCGCGCGTCCGCAATGACAGGATCCATTGGCAAGCCCCGCACGCCGCACCCGTCCTACGCCACCATCCGGCGTGCGTGCGGCTGCGGTCCCCCGTCCCGGATGCATTGCGTCGCTCGGCGCCATGCGATCCGGACGCCCTTAGATTATCGCCCGGCATTCTCGTCGGCCGAGGCCGTTTTGTTTTGGCTGACACCACCGCTTGCCAGGACGCAAGCCCGTTTGCGCCGATTTAATGCAACACGAGTGCAGCGCATCTGACGTTTGCCCCCTGCCTGCGTCCAAGCTCGCAAGCAAACGTCAGATGCAAAAGCTGCACTCGAAACAATAAGTTGCTCGTGTTCCCATTGGGTCTGACATTTGCTCGCGCGCTTGATGCCAAGGGAAGGCAAATGTCTGAACCGGAACACGAGTGCAGCGCAGCTGACGTTTGCCCCCTGCCTGCGTCCAAGCTCGCAAGCAAACGTCAGATGCAAAA
>CAZGNQ010000309.1:0-4499 GCA_964527285.1 uncultured Hyphomicrobiales bacterium
GCGCAGCGTGCCGGCAGCCAGCGCAGGCTTCAGGAGGTTGGATGCGTCCATGGCACCGCCAGATGTGGCGCCGGCACCGATCACGGTGTGGATTTCATCGATGAACAGGATCGCGCCCTTGTACTCCTCGATCTCCTTCATGACGGCCTTGAGCCGCTCCTCAAAGTCGCCCCGGTAGCGCGTGCCGGCCAGCAGCGTGCCCATATCGAGCGCGAATATCGTGCACTCCTTGAGCACCTCGGGCACCTCGCCCTTGACGATCTTGCGCGCAAGCCCCTCGGCGATGGCGGTCTTGCCGACACCCGGGTCACCCACGAACAGCGGATTGTTTTTCTGGCGCCGGCACAGCACCTGGATCGTGCGGCGCACTTCAGCGTCGCGCCCGATCAGCGGATCGATTTTGCCGTCGTCCGCCTTCTTGTTCAGGTTGACGCAATAGTTCTGCAACGCCTCGCCGGCGCCACGGCGCTCGCTGCGCTCCTCGTCCTGATCGTCATCATCCACGCCACGCACCGTCCGCGTCTCCCCCATGCCGGGGCGCTTGGCGATGCCGTGGCTGATGTATTGCACGGCATCGAAGCGCGTCATGTCCTGCTCCTGCAGGAAATAGGCAGCGTGGCTCTCGCGCTCGGCAAAAATCGCAACAAGCACGTTGGCGCCGGTCACCTCTTCGCGACCTGACGACTGCACATGGATGACCGCGCGGTGGATGACGCGCTGGAAGCCCGGCGTCGGCTCAGCCTTGCCGGAGCGCTCCGCCACGAGGCTGTCGAGCTCGTGGTCGACAAAATCCGTCAGCCGCTCGCGCAGCTCATCGAGGTCCACGTTGCAGGCGCGCATGACGCCAGCAGCGTCCTTGTCATCGAGCAGCGCGAGCAGAAGGTGCTCCAGCGTCGCGTACTCGTGGGAACGCTCGTTTGCATAGGCGAGGGCCCGATGCAGACCCTGTTCGAGACTGTCTGAGAAAGCCGGCACTGGACAGACCTACTCCTTTTCCATGGTGCATTGCAGCGGGTGCTGGTGCTTGCGGGCGAAGTCCATCACCTGGGCGACCTTCGTTTCGGCCACCTCGAAGGTGTAGACCCCACAGACCCCCACCCCCTTCTGGTGCACATGGAGCATGATCTGCGTGGCTTCTTCGTGTCCCTTATTGAAGAAGCGTTCCAGCACGTAGACCACGAACTCCATCGGGGTGTAATCGTCATTGAGGAGCAGCACTTTGTAAAGATGCGGCTTCTTGGGCTTGGGACGGGTCTGCGTGATGACGCCGACCTCGCCCCTTCCATCGTCAAAGCGATCATCGTCGCGCGGTGCTTGCAGTCGAAACATGGTGTTGGCTTCTCTTACCGGCAATATGCGGACGCGGGCGCCCACCAAATCATCGTGCTGGGCCATGCCTTATCGCACAATGCGATCCGTTTCACCCTTGGGCGGATGGCCGTTGTGGTGGGGAACGGGCCAGCGGCGCGCGCGGTTGCCTGGCTGCATGTGCATGTGTCGGCGGCTCAGCGTCGCGCCACCGCGGCGCCGGATCTGGCTCGAACGCACTGGGGATGTCCTGGCCGCCTCTCCCGCGCACGCGGCTGCAACGTTCGCCATCCCGGTGCGGCGTTGTCCCGCACGCATCTCGGGTAGCTACCAACCATGAGGCGCGACCGGCTTCCCACGCCGCTCTGGCGTATTACAGTTGCCCCAAAGCTGGTTAGAGATGGGCCGTGAACCGCGTGTCCGCAACACCACCAGCATCTTGGTCCTGGCATGACGCCTGGCAGGAATAGCGATGCGGCTGCCGGTCCGGATCACCCCGTAGCGGTGAGCGTGAACAACCTCACGATAGATGATCACAACGACGCGACCTGGTGGTCCGGTTCTGACAGTTGCTCAAACGTGGGCGGCAAGGGGCAGCAAATGTCAGAACCTGCGGGAACACGCGCGGCATTACCGATCTGTTAACCATAACGGCGTCACACCACTCACGTAACGGGGTTCCGCATCGCAAGCCCCCGCGCGCGACTGCCGGCGTTCAGAGGCGCTGGACGCTCATCGCTCAAGGGGCAGACGACGGTCTCAACCGCAGCGGCTCAAAACGGTCAAATTGAGGTGGTGGGTCACCGGCCGATTCTCGGGTTATAAACGTATCGGACATCGGCCACGCTTTGGATCCGGCGATGGATATGGTCAATTGCACGTCGCATCCAGCCGTGTCCCGCTCAATGTCATCAAGAGGCATTCACTGCACATGGCATACGAACGCCGAATGAACGGATTGTCGAGCAGACCGATTGCTTGGGTCGTTCTGGTTTCGATGATGATAACCGGCATTCTCAGTTTTGCCGCACCGGCACCGGCCGTTGCGAAACGCAAGGATGCCTCGATCGTGATCGACGCCAACACCGGGCGGACGCTTCACGCGCATCTGGTCGATGAGCAGCGTTACCCGGCCTCACTGACAAAAATCATGACGCTCTATATTGTGTTTGAGATGATCGAGGCAGGTCGCCTGACGCTCGACACTGAACTCGTCACATCAAAGCGCGCCTCGCGCCAACAGCCATCCAAAATCGGGTTGAAGCCGGGCGAGAAAATCAAGGTCCGCGACGCGATTGCCGCCCTGGTGACGAAATCTGCCAATGATGTCGCCGTGGTGGTGGCAGAAAATCTGGGCAAGACGGAAACCAAATTCGCCCAATACATGACGCACCGCGCCAGGGCGCTTGGCATGAAGAGCACGACGTTTCGCAACGCATCCGGGCTTCCCAACAGCGGACAGGTGACGACCGCGCGGGACATGGCGCTGCTGGGCCTGAAAATCATTGATGATTTCCCTCAGCATTACGCCAACTTTGCGCGCCAGCGGTTCAGCTACAAAGGCAAATCGTATCGCAGTCATAATAAATTACTGCGCAGCTACAAAGGAACCGATGGGATCAAAACGGGATACATCCGCGCATCAGGTTTCAACCTCGTATCATCGGTCCGCAGGGGTTCGAAACATCTGATCGGTGTCGTGATGGGCGGAAAATCCGGCCGCGCGCGCAATCGTGAAATGGTGCGTATTCTAGATAAATCCTGGGCCAAGGCTTCGGGTTCCAAGACACGGGACGGCGTCAAAAGCTTCTGGGTCGGGCTGACGCAATTCGCCCCGACGCGCACAGCGGCGCCGGCACGCGGCTTTGCTGGCGTGGCGCGCGGTGGGGAGAGCGGTGGACCCGGGCGCGCGCCGAGCGCGCGGCCGGTTCAACCCCGCCGCACGGTGCGCGTGGCGAAAGTATCGGCCACGACCCGCGTATCAGGCTCTGAAGAACCAGGCACGGCAACCGCGAGCGCTGCGCAGCGTTCCGGCGGGCCGTTCCACATCCAGGTTGGTGCCTATTTCGACCGCAGCGATGCGCTCAAGCGGCTTGCATCGGTCCAACGTGCCGCTGATGGCGCCCTGGACGCGCATGCCAAGGTCACACCCACATTCCAACGCGATGGTCGCACGATTTACCGCTCGCGCTTTGCCGGCTTTGAGAAGCCTGGTGCGCAAAAGGTCTGCAGGTCATTGAAGCGCAAAAAGATCGCTTGCGTCGTCATGGTGGCCAACTAGTATTCCGGTTCTGATATTTGCTTTCGCTTTTTGCATAATGCGCTTGAGCAAATGTTAGAACCATCATGAACGCGACGAGAAGTGCTGCCCGCCGCTCTATGCAGACGCACGGACGCGGCCTTGTGAGGTGTTTGGAAGCTCAAGCGTTTTGCGCGTTTGCGTTGTTGAGGGCAACCGAGGGCGCACCTCATTGATACAGCCTGTTATCCTGATGCCTTCGTCTACGCTGCAAACTTCGATCTCTCCGGCGGAGGAGCCGACCGCGCTACCAAGTCATGGACGATGCCCTGCCGGACTTCCCATACGCCTTAGCCTTTTCTCACGTTATGCCAGACCGCACCGCAGATCATTTGGTCCAGCGCAGACAAATCAATCGTCATTGAGCAGGACATCTCGGGCGTGATTGATTTGCGTTGCAAGAAAACTGGAGCCACCAGCGTCCGGATGCACACGTTTCATCAACTCACGGTGGGCCGCTCTGATGTCATCGTTTGACGCACCGGGCTGCAAGCCGAGTATCGCGAGAGCGTCTTCCCGGCTCAACTGGCCGGACTGTGGCTGAGCATTGTCGCCACCATAGCCCGCTCTGCCGGACGCCCGGCGCTGACCTTCGCGACGCTCAGCCCCCTCCCCAGTGCCGCCCGCGGCCTGGGCACGCCAATCCGGGTGATACCGATCGAGATAGGCTTCGAGCAATTGCGTGGTTTCGGCATCGTTGCGCGCCACAGTGGCCAACAATGCCGTCAGTTCATCAAGCGTCATTGATCCCAGCGTGCGCCCGGCATACGCGCCCTGCAACACCGCACCGGACAGGTCGGCTTCCGCGAGGTCCGCACCGGCGAGGTCTTCGCCCGACAGTTGCTCGCCGTAGAGGTCGGCGCCGGCGAGGTCGCGACGGCTGTCAATCCCG
>CAZGNQ010000310.1:0-4496 GCA_964527285.1 uncultured Hyphomicrobiales bacterium
GAGATTATTGAGACGCCGATCATCTCAAACTTCAAGGAAGGCCTGACGGTTCTGGAGTACTTCAACTCCACGCATGGCGCTCGTAAGGGTCTTGCCGACACCGCGCTCAAGACGGCGAACTCGGGCTACCTCACCCGCCGCCTTGTGGACGTCGCACAGGATTGCGTGATCCTTGAGGAGGACTGCGGGACAGACAACGGTATCGTCTACACGGCGGTCGTTGATTCCGGTGAGGTGATCCTCCCGCTGTCGCAACGTGTGCTTGGCCGTGTGCCGGCTGATCCGATTGTCAACCCGGCGACCGGCGAGGTGATCGCCGAGGCCGGCGAGATGGTGGAGGAGCGCCACCTGCCGCTCATCGAAGAGGCGGGCGTGCAGGAGGTGCGCATTCGTTCGGTGCTCACTTGCGAGACCCGTCGCGGTGTTTGCGGCCAGTGCTACGGCCGTGACCTCGCCCGCGGCACGTCGGTCAACATGGGCGAAAGCATCGGCGTGATCGCCGCCCAGTCGATCGGCGAGCCCGGCACGCAGCTCACCATGCGCACCTTCCACATCGGCGGCACGGCGCAGGTGGCCGACCAGTCGAGCGTGGAAGCGACGTTCGATGGCAAGGTGCACATCCCGAACCGTCACGTCTCAACGGACAGCCAGGGCCGTAAGGTCGTCATGACGCGCAACATGGAGGTGCAGATCCTCGATGCGGACGGGCGCGAATTGGCCTCCCACAAGCTCGCCTACGGTGCGCATCTTCGCATTGATGAAGGCGACAAGATCAAGCGCGGCACACGCATCGCCGAGTGGGACCCCTACACGCGCCCGATGCTGACCGAGGTCGACGGCCTGGTGAAATTCGAGGACCTCGTCGACGGCATCTCCGTCAATGAGCAGTACGACGAGGGAACGGGCATCACCAACCGCGTCATCGTCGACTGGCGCACGAGCCAGCGGGGCAGTGACCTGAAGCCTGCCATGACCGTGACAGACGAGGAGGGGATGCCGATCAAGCTGCAGCGTGGCGGCGAGGCACGCTATCTGCTGTCGGTCGGCGCCATTCTCTCGGTTGAGCCGGGCAAGACGGTGAAAGCGGGCGACGTTCTGGCGCGGGTTCCGCTGGAAAGCGCCAAGACGCGGGACATCACAGGCGGTCTGCCGCGCGTGGCGGAGCTTTTCGAGGCGCGGCGTCCGAAAGATCACGCCGTGATCGCAGAAATCAGCGGCACTGTGGAATTCGGCAGGGACTATAAAAACAAGCGGCGCATCTCCATCGTCCCGGAAGAGGATGGGGCTGACAAGGCCGAGTATCTGATCCCGAAAGGCCGGCACCTCGCGGTGCAGGAAGGTGATCGGATCGAAAAGGGCGAGTTCCTGCTCGACGGCAACCCGGCGCCACATGACATCCTGGCCATCAAGGGCGTTGAGGAACTCGCGGCCTTTCTCGTCAACGAGGTTCAGGACGTCTATCGTCTGCAAGGCGTGACCATCAACGACAAGCACATCGAGGTGATTGTCCGTCAGATGCTGCAGAAGGTGGAAATTGAAGACCCGGGCGACACGGGTTTCCTGAAGGAAGAGCAGGTCGACAAAGAGGAACTGCTCGACATCAACGCCCGCGTCGAGGCGGAGAAGAAGCGCCCCGCCACCTTCAAGCCGGTGCTGCTTGGCATCACGAAGGCATCGCTGCAGACCCGCAGCTTCATCTCTGCGGCGTCCTTCCAGGAGACAACGCGCGTGCTGACCGAGGCCTCGGTCAACGGCAAGGTGGACGACCTTGAGGGGCTGAAAGAGAACGTCATCGTTGGGCGTCTCATTCCGGCGGGCACGGGCGCGGCGTTGCGCGATCTCAAGCGCGTGGCCACGCAGCGCGACAACCTCATCCTGGCCGAGAAAGCCAAGATGGCGGCCTTGGCGGCCAAACGTCAGGCCGATTTGGATGCCGCGGCCGAGGCGGTGTCTGCCGAAGCCCAAGCCTTCACTGCCGGTGGCGAGGGAGATGCCGCGCAACAAACCGCTGCCGAGTAGAAGCAAAAACGTGGGCTCGCCGGGTCAAGGCGACGCTCCGGCTTTGGCCAGCCACCGCAACGCAACGGGCGTCGTGGTGGCCTTCGGGCTTATGCGTGAGCCGCGAGATCGCGGCGCATGATGGCCAATCGTCGCTTCACTGACTTTCGGGCGTCGTTTTTTGGCAATTCGCCCGGGATTAATGCTTGACCGGGTGCAGGCTCGCGACTAGTTTGCGCGCCACTGCGTGGTTGGTCGTACGCGCTTCGGTGCGTAAACACTCCACCCGACAACCTGACAAAACACAGTCGATCGGGCCGGTCTTCGGATCGGCGTTTTTTATTCGGGCGTTGCGAACGCCTGAAACCAACGGTGTTTGAATGCCGACGATTCAACAGTTGATCCGTAAGCCACGCGTTGCGCAGACGAAGCGGAACAAAGTGCCAGCCATGCAGGCTTGCCCGCAAAAGCGCGGTGTGTGCACGCGCGTTTATACGACGACGCCGAAGAAGCCGAACTCGGCCATGCGGAAGGTGGCACGTGTGCGGCTGACCAACGGCTACGAGGTGACGAGCTATATCCCGGGTGAGGGGCACAACCTTCAAGAGCACTCCGTCGTGATGATCCGTGGCGGCCGCGTGAAGGACCTCCCCGGCGTGCGCTATCACATCATCCGCGGCGTGTTGGACACGCAAGGCATCGCGAAACGCCGTCAGCGGCGTTCAAAATACGGCGCCAAGCGTCCGAAGTAAGCCGAGCGCGTCTGCACGCGGCCAAGATCAGTGCCTTCCCGGGACTGCGCGCCAACGGCGCTGCGATCGGGGGGCGAGCAGCGCCGGTGGCGCACTCAGTAGAGGACTTAAACCATGTCGCGTCGTCACCGCGCTGAAAAACGAGAGATCAATCCGGATCCGAAGTACGGTGATCTTGTCGTGTCAAAGTTCATGAACTCCGTCATGTATGACGGCAAGAAATCAGTGGCCGAGACCATCGTGTACGGCGCGCTGGGCGAGTTGGAAGAAAAAACGAAGCGCAATCCGGTGGAGCTGTTCCACGAGGCTTTGCAGAATGTGATGCCGGCTGTCGAGGTGCGCTCCCGTCGTGTGGGTGGTGCGACCTACCAGGTGCCGGTCGAGGTGCGAAACGAGCGCCGGCAGGCTCTTGCCATCCGCTGGATCATCTCAGCGGCCCGGGCGCGCAACGAGAACACGATGGTGGAGCGTCTGTCGGGTGAACTGCTCGACGCGGCCAACAATCGCGGCACTGCGGTGAAGAAGCGTGAAGACACGCACCGCATGGCAGACGCGAACAAGGCTTTCTCGCACTACCGCTGGTGAGGAATGAATTGAAACTGTCATCCAGGCGGCCTATCGAGCCGGCATCGACAGTGACGATTTTTAAAGGCAACCGCTATGGCCCGCTCACATCCTATCGAGCTCTATCGCAACATCGGCATCATGGCGCACATTGATGCTGGTAAGACGACGACGACAGAGCGCATCCTGTTTTACACGGGCAAAAGCCACAAGATCGGCGAGGTGCACGACGGCGCCGCGACGATGGACTGGATGGAGCAAGAGCAGGAGCGCGGCATTACCATCACATCGGCCGCGACGACCACGTTTTGGCGTCTGCGCGATGTCGATGGTAACGAGCTTGGTCCTGAGCACCGCGTGAACATCATCGACACGCCGGGTCACGTGGACTTCACCATTGAGGTGGAGCGCTCCTTGCGTGTCCTCGACGGTGCAATCGCTTTGCTGGACGCCAACGCTGGCGTTGAGCCGCAGACCGAGACGGTCTGGCGGCAGGGCGATAAGTACGGCGTGCCGCGGATGTTCTTCGTGAACAAGATGGATAAGCTCGGCGCGGATTTCTTCAACTGCATCGACATGATCAAGGACCGCCTGGGTGCGCGTCCGCTCGTGTGTCAGTTGCCAATCGGTGCGGAAAACGATTTCGCCGGCATCGTCGATCTGGTGCGCATGGTCGCCCTGGTGTGGGACGGCGAGCAACTCGGCGCCACTTGGCAGGAGACCGAGATCCCGGCCGATCTCGCTGACAAGGCGGCAGAGTTCCGTGAGCAACTGATCGAGACGGCGGTTGAGATGGACGAGGAGGCCATGGAGGCCTACCTCGAAGGCAACGAGCCGGACGTCGACACATTGCGCAAGCTGATCCGTCGCGGCACGGTTGACGGCGTGTTCTACCCGGTGTTCTGCGGCTCGGCGTTCAAGAACAAGGGCGTGCAGCCGCTGCTCGACGCGGTGATCCATTACCTGCCCGCGCCGAAAGATGTGCCGCCGATTGAAGGGATCGACGTCAAAACCGGCGACGAGATCAAGCGCCTTGCGAGCGACGATGAGCCCCTCGGCATGTTGGCGTTCAAGATCATGAACGACCCGTTCGTTGGCTCGCTCACGTTCTGCCGCATTTACTCCGGTAAGTTGGAGAAGGGGTCCTCGCTTCTCAACTCCGTCAAGGAGAAGCGCGAGCGT
>CAZGNQ010000311.1:0-4469 GCA_964527285.1 uncultured Hyphomicrobiales bacterium
GGAATGTAGAGTTGGCCGGAACCATTCCGTGCGAGAGCCAGTTCGGTATCCCGATCCGCGGTGCCGCTACCAGCATGGAAAGGGGCCTCGGAAACCAACTCACCTTCGAGGATGAGGCGCTTTATGATCCTACGGCTCATTGGCCCGCCTCCATGGGTTCACCCTGAACAGTCGCGATCCCCTCACCAGCGCGCTTGTGATGCCGGAGAGCGACGAGAAAAGCCATCAGGATTGCGTAGCGCGCGCGTTCATCCCATGCAGGCTGGACAGCGCCACTCATTTGGAAATCGAGATGGAAGCTCTTTATAATTTCTTGCGGGTCTGAGGCAGCCTGTTCCAAGAGATTTCCGAGTTTTTCAAGCGCCTCCACGGGCCACTTTCGCGCCGCTCCCCGCTGAACGCGCTCGCTCTCTTTATTTTTGATTTTCTCTACGAGAACTTGAGCTCGTGAAAGATCTGCCGCTGCGTCGAGGCGCGCCAACCGTTGCCTGATCGAACCGAGTTGCGAGGCCGCAGGTTTCAAGCCGTTACGGCTTTCCCATCCGAACACCTCTTTCCGGCGCTTGCCGTCGGCAAGCTGGGTTTCAAGCTGCTGTTTCACGTACTTGCGCCAAGCCCGTTCCTCCAAAGACCTCAGCGCGGTCTGTTCTTGGGGCGATGGACTGCCTGCATGATCAGGCTCATGGGCAGATGAGGCATGGTCGGGGGTCGCCGCCTCCCTGAGCATAAAGTCTCCGGTCAGTAATGGATGATTGCAGCGGATTTCTCCGAAGCCCTCGGCGCGACGGCTTCCGAGACCTGAACCTGCAAGTTGCTGGAGGTCGTATTCTGTGAGCCGCCTGTCAGCCGCGTAGGGCAATTCCACCACGGAGCCTGCTGCAATGCTGATCAATGTCTGACGCGGGAGGCCCCATGCGCGTTGCCAACCATCGACACGCGAGATCCGCACATCGGCATGACCATGGCCTATGTCGAATGTCTCCGGGTCAATGTTCAGCTCTGCGCAAATTTCGCCAGCAATATCTTTGACAGTTGTACCCGCCCCCAAACCTTCGCCTTCCACAAGCGTATCGCTGACGAACCAAACCAGCAGACTCGATGCACGGTTGCCTGTTTCATCAGTTGGAGCAGACCATTCGCCTGCCTCGATTCGGGCTTGACCATAGCCGGCTTGGGTCGCCCGGCCGAGGCGTAGTGAACCTGATAAGTTACTTGCGAAGTCCTCCAGCTGCTGCTGACTGAGATCTGAGCGGTCAATTCGGAGTGCAGAGCCGAAGCTCAACCCGTCCGTGAGCGCTTCGTAGACGTAAACACCGCCCACATCGGAAGAAGGTGTCTGTGCTTCATCCGAGACAGTATTGTGGGTGAACACCTGGCGCTCGACGCCGTCCAACAACCGACCTTCGCCAACACCGCCGACTTGCGCCACGTAGCCACCCTTGACAGGCTGCTGTTGCGCAGAGCTGTGCTGGGTTCTTTCGCCGTAGCGACTGGCGATATCAGACGGGCTGCCGTTTTTGGGCATACGCCAGCACAGGGGCGCGGGAAGACTGCGCACGCCATTGACAAGCGGGGTGGCATTCATCACGCGGATACGGCCAGACGCGATACGGCTTCCGATGTCGGGAATGATGCCCGCGCCCGCGCGCGCCACATGTCCAAGGAGCATCGTGCCTGGCACGTAGTCACGGCTCGTGATCACGTTGCCGAGGACTTCTTCGGGAATAATGAGAGGGGTCTCTAGCTCGATCGTCAGCGGCAGCTCCAACCAGTCCGCGGGTCTTTCAGCGTCGTGATAAGCGACCGAAACGTCCGGCCCCGAGCGACGCGACGGTTTTGGCGGCTCGGCAAGACGCTCAAGGCGATCAGCGGCAGTTTTGGCGTCCAAACGAGTTCCATCGAAAGACACCGAGAATTCGCATTCGCCCATGCCCCGGCGGCGCTTGCCGCCCAGTCTGTCGGCCAGGCGTGCCGCCGCCGCCAGAAAGGCCGTGGCGGTATCAGCGATCTCGGCGGGAACGGTAAGGTCGCCTTCAGCGTCAAGGAACAGGCCGCGACAGGCGACCTCCTCGAAACGAAGAAAGTCGTCCTTGGCCACGCCGGTTCGACGGTCAATGGACACGCCGGGCTTCACGAAGGTCAAAGCGTCGCGGAGCCGGTTCGTCTTCCAGTCCGCATCTGCGTTTTCCGGCACGGTCAGGACGCGGCGTAGCCAACCGCCCAGACGACCGTCGCCCAGGGCGAGCCGGGCCATCCGCGGAGCCTCATCAGCGACCGGCGCTGTTGTCCCGGTTCTTGCAGTTTCCTGTGGCCTGTCGCCGAAAACCGCATCGCAAAAGTGAAGCCAGGCGCCTTCCGTGCCGTCATCGAGGGCGTAGGCCAACTGTTCGGCAGCGTCCCGCCAGATCCCGCGCAAGGTCGACGCCGGAATATAGGGCAAGCCGTCCCGGTCACGCGCGACAAGCCGGTCAATGCTCCGGTGCCGACCTGCGCCAATGCCGACATGCCAGTCGGACAGCATTTCGACCCGCACGCCAATGGCGATCTTCTGGTCGGCCGCGGACGGCGCGCTTACCTCGGACGTCATGCTCATGCCTCGCTCCGCAAATCCGCCAATTCCATCGCGTCGAGGAGCCGCGTCCGCTTCACGATGCCCTCTTCGGCAATATCTGGCTCATCAAAAAACAGGCGCTTCTCGTCGTCCGTCACGACGCTCCATGGGAAGTCGTAGCGATGGCGTATGAGTTGGAACTGCGCGTCGACCGCGTCGGCGCCGCTATCGAGCGCCCCGAGCAAGGCTTGCAATTGCGAGCGGGGGAGCGCGTTTTCCTCGTCGCCTTTTCGCGCGAGGGCGTCGGCCGCTTCACTGAGTGCGGGCTTGCCGTCGGCCTGGTCAAACAGCCGAGCCTCGGCCCATGCGCGCGCGTCCGCCGTCGCTTCGGCCCACCTGGCGGGCGGCGGGACGACATAGGGCCTGGCGTACAGCCTGCTGTTGTCCGAAGCCGCCATTCGGTTGCGCACCGGTTTGAGCTGGCCGCCTGAACTGTCGAACAGCACCTGAAAGTCGAGCGCCGAGCACGGGATGGTTTTGCCGTCGCCATCCTTGATGACCTTCTTGGTGATCTTGGCCGATTTGCAGAGCTCCTCGGACAGATCGTAAGCGCGATGGAACGGGAAATGCGGCTTGACGACCGCAACCCCCGCGGCAGCGGCGATCGGCTGGCCAATCACAGCCTGGATAACGTCATCCTGCCGGGTCAGGTCTTCGAAGGCGCGGATATAGGCCGCCGCGAAATCGATAGCGGCGCCCCCCTCGCACACCGCCGTGAGGTCGTCCCCGCCCATGATGACCGGGATGATGGGCAGTTTCCGGTCGTCCAGCTTGTCCGCCCAGGTCTGCTTGACGGCCTTGGCAGCCGCCGATCGCGCCGCCCGGTCGATGGCGATGGAGAAGGCGCGGTAGCTGGCGACGTAATCCGCGGCGGTCGCGGCCGCCTTGCTGCGATCATCGCGCGCATACGCATGGCGATCGAAGTTCAGGAACACCTCGCCAAGACCGTTGCCATCCGCGTGGACGACGCCGATCATCGGCACCTCGTCCACGATGGAGTCCAGATCCTGCCGCCTTCCAAGGCCGGGGATGACCCGTTTTATGCGGTCCTCGCCACCCCGCCGGGCCTGGCGCTTCGCCCAGACCACCTCCGACACCGGCTCCGGCCCGCGCGGCGAATTCCAGTCAATGCGCGCCGCCGGCAATCCGCTGGAGCGGCAATTCTCCGTCAACGGCAGACGCGGAAAGCGCGCTTCCGGCGCCGGGATGTGCCCGCGCAGCGCCTCGATCTGCTGGTGCGCCAGCTTGACGGCAGCGTGCAGCGCCTCGGCGCTGTCCTCCGCGAGGGGCACGATCTTCCCGCGCGTCGCGACTCCGGGGGAGTGGTGCAGCGCCTGCCGTGTCACCTCGCTCACCAGCGCCCTGGCCCGCTCGCGCCCGCGTGTCAGGACAATTGCCTTGCCTGAGGCCGCAAGCATCACTTCGTAATCGACGTTGTCGCCGCTCTCGAAAATGGACTGATGCTGGCCCATGAGCCAGATGGCGAGGTCGGCGGGGCGCGCCGCCAGCTCCCGTGGTTTCCAGCCGCGCAGCATCCCGGTGGGCAGCGCTTCCAGCAGATATTGCGTGCCGACGCGGTAAATCAGTTCCGACGCGCCGACATTTTCACTCAGCCGGTTCGTCTGAAAGATTGTGCGCTGGTTGCCGGAGGTTTCTATGAGAACCAGATAGATGCTGCCTGACACTTTGCGCGCCCGCCAAACACTGTTGTTACGAACTTGGTAAATGGCACAGTGACGCACAGCGGCGCAAGACGCTTAGCGATTCTGCAAGCTTGCAAGGGTTCGGGTATGAATCGGCAATCGATCCGTCAGAGCTTGATTTTACTGGGGAATTTGGTATTCTGCGCGCCTAAGTT
>CAZGNQ010000312.1:0-4451 GCA_964527285.1 uncultured Hyphomicrobiales bacterium
GCGCGCCCAGAAGCTTCATGCGGAAGACGTTTGGCTTCTGGCGCTCAATATCGGTTGCGCCCATGTAGACAACGCACGGAAGATTAAAGCGCGCCGCCACGGTGGCCACAGCCACGCCATGCTGGCCTGCGCCGGTTTCTGCGATGATCCGGGTCTTTCCCATGCGGCGCGCCAGCTGAATCTGGCCGAGGCAGTTGTTGATCTTGTGTGAGCCGGTGTGGTTCAGCTCATCTCGCTTCAGGAATATTTTTGCTCCGCCCAGATGCTCGGTGAGCCGCTCTGCGAAATAGAGTGGGCTCGGCCGCCCGGCGTAATGGGCGTTCAGCTCGCCCAGTTCGCGCTGGAACTCAGGGTCCGCTTTTGCAGCGGTGTAGGCCTCTTCCAGCTCCAGGATGAGCGGCATCATCGTTTCGGCGACGAAGCGGCCGCCATAGATACCGAAGTGACCACGCTCGTCCGGCCCCATGCGAAAGCTGTTGGGCTGAGCGTCGAGGGGGTAGGACATCGAGCATTCCTAACGAGAGGTGAATTGGGCGCGCCGCGGCGGGCACCAATCGAACGGCTTGCGCAGTGCGGAGATGGACCAAGCCAGTGCACGGTGTCGCCGAGATGGTCTTCGCGGCAAGATCGCGCGGACGCTAGACCGTCAGCCGTGGGGCGTCCACTGAAGCACCGTCGCGGTCATCACGCGTCGCCGCCCGAACAGCCTGCACAAACGCCTGAATGAGCGCGGCATCCTTGCGGCCCGGTGCTGCTTCAACGCCCGAGGAGACGTCCACGCCCGGGGCTCCGGTTGTTCTGAGGGCTTCCGCCACATTGTCCGGCGTCAGTCCTCCCGACAACGTGTAAGCCGGCTCGCGCGGCACATCTTGCAGCAGGGTCCAATCGAATGTGACCCCGTTGCCGCCCGGCAAGGCGCCCTCCTGGTTTTCCGGCGGTTTGGCGTCAAAGAGCACCTGGTCAGCCACCGCCGTGTACGCCGCTGCGCCTGCAATGTCGGCCGCAGAGCGCACGCCAACGGCTTTCCAGACGCGACAGCCGGCGTTGGCCCTGATCGCCTCGACGCGGTCCACCGATTCCGAACCATGGAGTTGGATCACGTCGGGCTGAACCACCGCTGTGATCGTCTTGAGCAGAGCGTCATCGGGATTGACGACGAGCGACACGATCATCGTGCGCCCGCGCGCGCGGTGCGCCAGCAACTGCGCCTTTGAGATCTCGACGTGCCGCGGGCTTTTCGGGAAGTGGACGAGGCCGATGTAGTCGGCACCGGCATCGATTGCAGCGTCGATGGCCCGGTGGTCGCTCAGGCCGCAGATTTTGACAGCACAGTGCACGTGGGTGATCGCCTCGGTTTCAGCGCTTCGACGGCGATGGCAGTGCTGCCGCTCCGGTTGCGCCGCCGGCACCGGCCATGCCGCCAGTGGCACGGCTCATCTCCTGTTCGCGTAAAAGCCGGTCGGCTTCACTCTTCCAACGGTAGGCTTCGCGCGTGCGCGCCCGTGCCAGTTGGCGCCATTTTCCCTGAGCGATCCAGCTTGCAACGCCACCCAGGAGCAGCCCGAGAAACAGGGCCCCGAAAAGATACACAAACAAAGGTGCATCGAGAAAGCGCACCGGCTCCGTCGGGCGGAACGGGTCGAGCCCCAGGCGCACGTCGTGACGGTTGGCGAGCGCCAGTACGACGAAGAGCGTACCGCTCGGGATAACAACCAACAACCAGAAGAGAAATCGAAGCATTGAACGTCAACTCGATTGGGCAATCGTGCAGAGAGGCGCGAGGGCGTTACGGCCTGTCTTTCGGGTACCGCCGCGCGGGCTATGCCGTCAATCGGGCGCTGCCGGCAACCTTGCTGTCCGATCGCAGAGCGTCCTAGGACTGCCAGGTGCACGCACCGACGATGGTGTTCAGGACGACTTCGCCGACTTCTTCGAGGGCTTGGCTGCCTTGGTTGCCTTGGCGGTTTTTGCCTTACCACTTGCGCGCTTGGCCGGTGATGGGTCGTCGTCCGCCACAGCATCAGGCGCCGGCTCAAAATCCTTGTTCAACCGCTCCCGCAATTCCTTGCCGGTCTTGAAAAACGGAATGAACTTTTCGTCCACGTCGACAGCTTCCCCGGTCTTGGGATTGCGGCCAACGCGGGCTTCGCGATGCTTGACGGTGAACGCGCCGAAACCGCGCAGCTCAACGCGGTCACCGCGCGCCAAAGCGGCTGTGATCTCATCGAAGATCGCGTTCACCATCGCTTCGACGTCGCGCTGGTACAAATGCTGATGTGCAGCGGCAACGCGCTGGACGAGCTCGGACTTGATCATGACGGCCGATGGACCCCGCGGCTGAGTGACGCTGACGTTCGCCATTACTGGCCCGGGCGATAGATCGAAAGCAATCCATTCAGCCGCATAAGCTCAAGATCGTCACCGCTGCGCAGCAGCATGGCGGCGAGCGCGCTGTCCCCGAGCCCGGAGGCCTTCAGCAGAGCCAGTCCTGTGGCGCTGAGGAAGGGCAATTCCGGATCGCGCTTGGGTTTGCGTTCGCGGATTTTCAGATCCGCGCTGATGTCGCGCTGGTCACGCAGGTACGTGAGGGCAGCATCCTCGCCGCCGATCGCGTCGACCAGCTTGTACTCAGCGGCCTGGCGGCCAGAATAGATCCGCCCCTCCGTCAGCCCCGGCACCGATGCCAACTCCAGCTCCCGGCGCGACGTGACCAGCCCGAGGAACCATTCCTGGCTGTCATCGACAAGCTCACGGGTGACGTCCAACGCGGCCGGTGATGCCGGCTCGAAGGGCGACGGCACGGCCTTCAGGGTGCCGCTCTTGATGGAGTTCACCTGCACCCCAAGCTCGTTCAGCAGCCCATCCACCTGCGCCCATTGGAAGATCACGCCCACAGAGCCCGTGATGGTGTTGCCGCGGGCAACGATGTGATCGGCGGAGAGGCCGACGATATAGGCGGCCGATGTCGCGATCGTGCCGAACACGGCCACAACAGGTTTTTCTGCAGCGATCTCGCGGATGCTGTTGAACAGCGCTTCCCCGCCCGTGGTCGTTCCGCCGGGGCTGTTCACATCCAGGATGACGGCCCGCACGGCGTCAGATGATTTGAGATCTTCAAGCAGTTCAAGCTGCTTGCGGTCCTCGGTGATGACGCCGTCGATCTTGACCCGCGCGATGTAGGGCTGGCCAGCGAAGTCCGCCACGACGGAACCACGGAAGGCGATGTACGACACCGCAGCGATGGCAACGACGAACGCCAGCGCGCGCCAGATGGTGACCCGGCGCCGGAGGCGGCGGCGTTCCATGACGTCGGAGAGCTCATCTGCCATTGGTGGACCTCTGCTCTGCTTCGGCGATGTCGCGCGATGGCCGCATGCCAATGCATGTAGGGTGCAAAAAAGCGATTAAACCGTTTTTGCCGGATTTCGATTGCAGCCAGCATCACAACGGCGCGGCGCTTGCCTGCGCCGCAATCATGACGACCGCACGACGGCCTGGTGGCGCAAAGTCCGAAAGGCTCATCGCCTCATTGTTGCGCACGGGCGATCTGTCGGTGCCGGAGTGCCTCGTGCGGGTTGCGCCGTTCCAGCAGTCCCGCCGAGCATTCATCGCCCTGGTTTGGCTGACCCAGTCAGCTTCATCTGACGTCGCACCGTGAGGGCTGCGGCAGCGGGTCGGCCAAACGCACTGGGCCCCCGCTGCCACGCCATTCGGCGATCAATCGTCGTCCTGGTTGCCCTTGAGCGCGGCACCCAGGATGTCGCCCAGGGACGCACCGGCATCGGTGGAGCCGAATTGGGCGACGGCCTCTTTTTCTTCTGCAATCTCAAGCGCCTTGATCGACAGGCTGATCTTGCGGGACTTGAGGTCCATCTGTGTGACGCGCGCATCGACCGTCTCGCCAGCGGAGAACCGCTCGGGCCGCTGCTCACCGCGCTCACGCGCCAGATCACCGCGGCGGATGAAGGCCGTGATGTCGCTGTCCTTGATTTTCACGTGCAGACCGTTCTCGGTCACTTCCGTGATCTCGCACGACACAGTGCTGCCGCGCTTCACGTCGCCGAGCGACTGGAACGGATCGTCGCCGAGCTGCTTGATGCCCAGGCTGATGCGCTCCTTGTCCGGATCGATCTCCAGGACGACCGCGCGCACGGCATCGCCCTTGTTGTAATCCTGGATGGCTTCTTCGCCGGCACGGTTCCAGTCGATGTCCGACAGGTGGACCATGCCGTCCACGCCGCCCGGCAGCCCGATGAACAGGCCGAACTCGGTGATGTTGCGCACTTCACCTTCGATCGGCGTGCCGGGCGGGAAGTCGCGCTCAAAGACATCCCATGGGTTTTCCTGCGTCTGCTTGAGACCCAGCGAGATGCGGCGCTTGTTGCTGTCAACTTCCAGCACCTGCACTTCGACTTCCTGGCTGGTGGAGACGATCTTGCCCGGATGGACGT
>CAZGNQ010000313.1:0-4440 GCA_964527285.1 uncultured Hyphomicrobiales bacterium
TGCTGACCACCTTCGCGGCCCGCTTTAACCGCCGCCGGGACTAAACACCAAGCTCGGTCACATCATTCAGGGCCGGAGGGATGGACACGCTATCGCCAGCGCCTGCGGGGCGGCTGGAAACCGAGCCTTCGATGTCCCCAGAACGACACCGCCGGGAGGAGAATGCCCTCATCCGCGGTTGGGCGATTGGCACCCCGGCCTGGGCGAATCCATCTTGCGCAGCTTACCTGTCACCGATAGAAATGCTCTGCTCTAGCGTCACCTCCACCAGTCCGACACTTTGCCGTCGTTGCCTAGAGGTGGGAGGGTGAGGCGTTGCCAACCGCGTTCGCAGTGTTGGAGGATGGCCTGAAATTTCCGCATCTGGCGGAACTTGTGGGGCGGGATGATGTGCTTTTCCTCGCGGTGCTTGTTGAAGGAGCTTTTGCCGCCGGAAGCTCCGACGGATTTCTTCCAGATTTCGCGCTTGCCGATGGTATCGGCGGCGATCTTGGCGCTGGGTTCGTCAGCGGCCTTGAAGGTGATGCGGTTCGCCATGTTCGCGACGAAAACATCCGCTTTGGTTTGGCTGCCCATCGGGGGAACGATGCTGCTGATCGACTGGGTGCAGGCGACCAAGGTGGCCTTGGCTTCGCGGATGGTGTCTACCGAGTTATAGTCGGAGATGCCCGCCTCGCTGGCGGTGGCGAGCTTCTGAAATTCGTCGGCCCAGCAGATGATGAGGTTGTGGCCGCGCCGGACCTTCTCCGGCTGGTCGAAGCGGCGGAGTGCGTGACCGTAGAAACTCAGCTTCAGCAGAGTATTGATGTACTTCCGCTCGACCGCGTACTTCTGGGGAATGGCAACGCAGACGACTTTCCCTTGATCGATCTCTGAAAACCGAAACGTAGGTGTTTCTTCAGGACAGAAGACCTCGGCAATGTCCGGATTCGTGAAGTAGCTCAGGTACCCGGAAATCGTGGCCGTGATTCCGCGGTAGGTCTCTTCCGGCAGATCGATCAGGTTCGACTTGAAGTGCTTGAGGATGTCTTCGGCTTCCGAAGTCACGCGTTGCTGAAGTTCATCGAAGACGAATTCCATGCGGCGGTCGTTCGTCAGCAGATCGCAGCATTGTTTCAAGGTGACGGGAAGTCCGGCTGCTTTCAATGCCCGGAATCCCCATTCGATATGAATGGTGGCTTGTTGCGGAAAAAACGGATTCTGGAGCCCTTTTTTTGTAGAGATGTCGCCACGTCCACGATGGTCTTGGCGTGATTGCTGTATGGGATGCCGGGCACATCCAGGAAGTTGAATGTGTAGAGCGGTTTCCAGTCAGCGGGTGCATTGTCCGGGCGGACTTCGAGCAGGATCAGGTCGGTCACCTGCTTGCGTGGGTGACGGTGAAACATCTCGGTGAGCGTTTCCCAGAACAGTCCCTTTTCATCGAGACAGAGGCCGCCCCAACCCGGATAGTGCGTGGATACCTGCCACAGCATCCGTTTGACAGCGCCGAGGGTTTTGCCCGAGCCGGTGACTCCAGTAATAAACCAACCCCTACAAAAATCGCCAAGACTCCACGTGAACCGACCGAGCCTGAGTACCGGACGGTCCTTTTTGCCCCGCTTCTTAATTAATAGCCACCCGGCGTTCAGCCAGAAAGCGAATGGCAGAACGTGCAGTACAGCGATGCGCCAGCGATCCTCGTCGGTGGCGAGTCCTGAGAGCCAGGAGGCCACCCCGGCGACGATCAGACCGAACACAATGTTGAATGCAATCATGGCCTGACGATCCTTGAGTAGTCCGGTTTACTCGGCTCCATCGGTCGCCTTGACCGTGATAGCGTTCACGAACGGCTCATCTTCCGGCGCGAGTCGGGCATAGCGCAGGTCAACAGCTTCGATCAGCGAAACGTTGCGCCGTGCCAGCATATCGACCAGGAGCTTGAGGTTGTACCCTCGCAGCATCGCCTGATGTGACGAGAAGCCAATCTGCATCGTCTCGCTTTGTTCATCGCTACTGAAGTGAGCGCTGACGAACTGGGTCCAGGGAAAGACCCAGCAGTCGCTATCGCTGCACAGCAAAACCAGCGCATCGTCGGCATTTAGTTCGCGGCGGCAGGAACGCGGCGTCTTCTCAAACTGTTCGGGGGCGGTAGCGATGATCTTTTCTGCATTCATAGGCGGACGCTCAATTTTCGTCGTTGGGTGGGTTGCGGTTGAGTTCGGCGCGGCGACCGGCGAAGCGGCTCTTTCTGGCGCGTTTCCGGTTTCTGGTTGCGCCGTTCTTGATTGCTGGCTTTGAGCCAGTCGAAGCGGATGGCCGCCTGCCCCATTTTCATAGCCGTGGTTTTCAGCGAGCTAAGATTCCGGCTCATCTTCTCGGCCAGACCATGCTTTCTCCGCAGCTTCATCTCCATCGCCAGGGGACGGTCTCCAGCGCGGCAGATGTTCTCGCGGAGCTGGTCCTTGTCGGCGGTGAAGAGCTGCACGCTTTTCCGCCCACGCGAAATGGTGACGTAGAACTGGTTTCGATTGGTGGCGGCAACGTTTTGCGAATCGCTGAAGAGCACGGTATCAACGGTCTTGCCTTGCGAGGCGTAGGACGTGACCGCATAGCCTAGGTTCGCTATGGACTGGTTCGGACCGAGCACCTTTGTCTGGCCCGCATCGTCGCGAACGGCCAGCCGCCCGTCCGAATGTATCCGCTGCACGGTGACGAGTTCGCCATTGACCAGCGGTTTGCCATCAGCGGATTCGCCGTTGAGCTTGAGCTGAAGACGATCACCGGGCGCGATGCCTTGCTCTTTCGATTGGGCGACAACGAAGCTGGCTGATTGGCTCAGGCTTACGTGGGTGACCTGCCCATCCTTGGAGACGCGCAATCCTTCATCGGTCGTCTCTACGATTTCACAGAGGTCGCCTCTGCGGAAACGCCCGTAGTTGCGTACGAAGTACACGCGGTCGGTTTGCTCGTAGAAACGGCGGTCTTTTTTCTGAGCGGGATCGAGGTCACGAATCTGGTACAGGCTGACCGGCTTCTCTTCACCGAGTTGGCCTGATTCTTTGAGCCGGTCCCGGACGATTTCATTGACGCCGTGAATCTCGTCCCAGGTCTGTGCGACGATGAGCGGCTTTTCTTTCCGGTCACGGCTCTTCAGGTAGGCATCGGCCAGGGCTTTGCGGCGGTCATCATCATTGCCAATCTCGCGGATGCAGCCGAGTTGATCGAGGCGATCCAAGGCTTGGTCGAGCTGACCTTCAGAAGCGGCTTTCACGGCCTGACGATAGGCAGCAATCTTCTCGCGCTCCGTGACATCTTTACCCAGATCAGGATTCTGGCGGCGAATCGTGTTCAGCTCGGCGGCCTTTAGTCCCGCGTGGCGCTCGATGGCAATGAGCGCATCCGAGGCTTCCACCGCACCATGCTGGCGCGTGTCGCCGGAGAGGATGATCCGTCCCTGCTTTTTCGATACAGCCTCGAAGAGGGTGGCCATCTGTTTGCCGCCAATCTGACCGGCTTCGTCAACGATCACGACGGCGCGTTCCGGCAGGTCGTTTTTCGCGAGGAATGCGGCGACGGTCTGCACATTGCCGAAACCATCCTTTTCCAGATCGAGCACCTGCTGACGTTGCGGAGCCAGGACGACAACCGGAAGCTCGGCTTGATTCAATCCGCGCTCGACCTCTTTCAGGGCGAAGCTTTTGCCGGTACCAGCGCCACCGCGAAACAGCGTAACGTGATTACGGCTTTTCAAGATGTGCTGGATCGCCTTTCGCTGTTCTTCCGTGGCGGACGATTGGCTGAGATCATAGTGCTCGTTCAGCGGCCCGCATCGTCCCCGGCCTTGCTTCGCAGTCTGGACGATCTCCCACTCGCGGCCCAGCACGTCACACGTCGTCACTTTGTGGCCGATTTCGTCCCGCCGGTAGTCGCGTTTCTCCGCCGCCTCGCGCAACTCGGCTACGTCGTAGAATTCGCCGCGACTTCTAGCCAACGCAGCTCCCAGAATCCGGTAGTCCTCCGCGATGGATTTGCGGTCGAACACATGCTCCTCGGCCCAGACCAAAGCCGCGTCCAAGTCAGGCGCGATTTCCGGCTCAGTTTTCCGCCCGATTCCGAACGTCTTTTCGATCCAGTTCGGGCGCAGCTTGGCGAGGGCTTTTCGCTCCGATTTCGAGAGTTGATCCGCCCACACTTTGCGGAGCGTTTCCGAGGAGGCGTTTTGGATCTTCCGGGCGCGTTCGTCGCGAGCGATCTGGGTGCGGATTTCCTTCTCGTTGACGACTGAGTTCTGGCCACCGTTTTCCGCCCGGATTGCGGCCAGTTTCTCGCGCGTCTTTGCATCGATTTCCTGATGCCTTTTCGAGAACAAGACGACGACTGATTCCGGCACGCCTTCGATCTCGAAATCCCGCGCGTTGTTCTGGATTCGGTAGCCGAAATCCTGAAGCCCTTTGGCCA
>CAZGNQ010000314.1:0-4406 GCA_964527285.1 uncultured Hyphomicrobiales bacterium
ATGTCCCGCCTCGACAGTTTCATCGCCCGCATGTCCGCCCAGCGCGATCTCATAAACCGCGCACCGGACTGGGTGGGAGACCGCCCGGGCGTCGTCTTTGAACTCGGTCTCGGGAACGGGCGCACCTATGATCACTTGCGGGAGACGTTCCCGCAGCGCGACATCTACGTCTTCGATCGTGCAATGTCGGCCAATCCGCTGTCCGCGCCGCCGGTCACCCATCTGATCCTGGGGGAGATCGAGGAGACCATGGAGGAGGCCGTGACCCGCTTCGGCGGCCAGGTGGCGTTGCTGCACAGCGATCTTGGCGACGGACGGCCGGCGACGCACGAGCGGTTGGCGGCCATGCTCAGCGCACGCGTGCCCGCCGTCATGGCGCCGCAAGGCGTGGTCCTGTGCAACATGGACCTGACAATGGAGGGATTTGAGCGGCTGGCCCTGCCCGACACGATCGCACCGGGCCGATACTTCGCATATCGCAAGACCTGAAGCGCCGGGCCTGCGCGTGCCTCGCGGGGGGCCCGCTTTCAAACCGCCGCCCCTTAGCGCGACCTGCGACTTGACCCTCGGCCTAACCCTCGACTTGACCCGGGGCCGGCCTCAGGCAGACGCTTGCGGCTTGCTGCGACTGACCAACACGACGCTAACGACCATCAGCGCCACGCCGGACCAGATCGTGGCCGGCGCGGCCTCGCCGAAAACGCACCAGCCAAGGAACGCTGCGAACACGAAAACCGAGTACTCCAGCGGCGCGACCCGGCTGACCGGAGACCGCCCCATGGCCAGTACAATCAACAGCGTTGACAGCCCTCCGAATATGCCGACCCCCGCCAGCAGTCCGATGTCGCTCGACCATTGTCCGGACCATTGCGGCGCCGCTGGCAAAACCCCCAGAGCCGCAATGCCAAAGGGCGTCAGCCAAAGCATCGCGCCCTCCTCACTGCGGTTGGAGAGCGCCTTCGTGAGGATCATCGCCAGCGCATAGAGGACGGCCGCCAGGGCAGCCCAGACGGTGGCGCCGATGAGGTCGGCTTTGGCCGCGCCGTGCTGTGGATCGGGACCCACGGGCCAGTCCGGCGGAATGGCCACGCCTGGCAACAGGACAACCGGCGGTGATGCCTGAGCCAATACGGGCCCAGCCATCGGCGAGGCTTGGTCTGGGGCAGATGCCGCCAGTGCGCTGGTCACCGCGGGCAGCGGCAGGCTCCACGGCGAGAGAATGAGGGTCGCCCCAGCAGCGCCGAACACCAACGCCAGCGCCAGCATCGTGCCCAGCCGCTCCTTGAACAGGATCGCCCCCCCGAGCGCCATCAGTGCTGGCGCCAGCAGCATGATCGCGCAGGCATGGGCCAAATGCAGCCCGCGTAGACTTTCAAAAAAGAATGCCGTCGCCATTGCGATCGCCAGCAGGCGCGCAGCGTGAAGGCCGTAAGCCTGGCGCGGCAGGGTGAACGGACGACCCGTTACAAACAGCAAAGCCGCGACGGGTAACATGCCGAAGAGGCCGCGAAACACCAGGAGCTGGCTGGCGTGATACTGCGCAATGAGAGCTTTGGCGCACGCATCCATCAGCGCCATGGCGACCATCGCACCCAGATAGAGTGCCGCCCCTGTGGCCAGGCTCGATGCCTCAACGGGCGGCGAACCTTCTCGGTGATCGCGCCGCATTTCGAAGCGCAGCCAGGGTGGACCGGCCGGTTTCATGGCGCGCCGATCCCCTCGACGAACGCTGCATATTGTGCCGTGAGCTGCAGGCCGGCCAGCGCTTCAGTCGCCCCGCCGATGTCATGGCCGGCGATTGCCGCCTCCATCGCATTCAGCATGGCGCGTGCGTCTTCGGCCTTCCAGTCAATGCCTGTCTCCTGCCAGCCGGCAGCGAAACGGCGCACGCCGTCCAGCGCCCCGTCGATCACAGACGCGGCGCCGGGCCTGGCGGCAGCCGCAATCCGCTCGGCCTCAGCCACGATGCTCGGCAGTGAGCGTTCTGAATAATGGACGCCGCGCCCGGCAGACATGAGGAGTTCGAAGGCTTCGGGCGCCATGGCTCCCGCCGTCACGGCATCGATGGCGTTCAATCGGATGTTGGCGAGTGCTTCGGAAAGCGGCATGTAACCGGCCTCGGCGGGCGCATGGATAAGCGTGACCTCATCGTCCGCCGTCACGGTGCCGTCCGCGTAGAGCTGGAAGACGCGTCCGACACCGACCATGCCAAGTGTATGCAGTTCGGCAGCGCGCAGAGCGCCCATAGACGATGCGCCGAAGACGCGGGCGCCATCGCGCATGGCCCAGGCGATCTCCTTGTGCCACGGCGACCGTGATGCGCCGAAGAAACCATCTATAAGGCCGATGACGCGGTAACCGGCAGCACTTGCGGCCGCGATGTCTCCCGCCTGGGCCGGTGGTGCGAAGTCCACGTGCGGCCAATCCGACAATTGGAGTTGGTTGGTGGAGGGGCCTGCAAAGGCGATGGCGCGGTTCATGGGGCCACACTCCTCATGATGATCAAGCGCTGACGGGCGCGGACGCGGAGGCGGAGGCGGCGCGCTCGCACGGCTGCCCCTCCGGCACGATCGCCGCCCGGCGGGCCGCTGCGGCATGCAGGCGCGGCCCGGACACATAGCCTGGATCGTCATGGGGCGGCTCCAGACCGGGGATGACCATTTTGACAACGGCAATGTCCGGCATATCCGCCCGCGAAAGATCCACACACACCGCCTGCTCGATCCCGATGCCGCGCAACGCATCGAGGATGCGCTCGATCTCGGCGGCGTAGGTGGGTGCTTGTGGATCGCTGGGCCAATCGCCGCACGTCAAATCCGGTGTGGTGGGCGTTGGTTCATCGAGCCTAAGGCCATCGCGCATGGCAGCGGCCGCCTCAGGTTGGATGACGTAGTGCCCGGGCTCCAGGTCATCGCGCGCGCCGGAAATCAAAGTGAGACGATCCTGTGCGGCTTCGGTGATGGCCCGCGAGAGCGCGATGGCGGGATCGGCGTGCGCCCCCGAGCCGGACGTGGCCCTGAGGCTGGACGTCTGAGCAGCCAGCGGCTCCCAGATGACAGCGTATGCGCTCGAAAGCCCGACGTCGCTGGAGGCATCCCAGGCAAACACCTCCATGCCGGCAGCCTCAATGCGCCCGGTGAGTGTGGCGAGCGTCTCGCTCATCGAGGCCGGGTTCACGCGCCGGAACCCGGCGCCGACGTCGAACAGGTAATGGAACTGAGCCAACGCATCGCGCTCGACGACCTCATAGATTGCGTGTGTGATGGCCTCCAGGATCGTGTTGCCAGATGCCAAGCCATTGGTGGAGCGCTGAAAAAAGCCGAATGAGGCGTCATCCGGCAGCGTGAAATCGTTGGTCACCAGTTCCAACGGCACCAGCACCGGCGCCTGTGCCATCAGGCAGAACCCCGTGACCCAGGCCAACTCGGTGCGCGCGTCCGGCATGCGCCCAGCGGTGCGAGCTGCACGCTGCAGATCGAGCAGGCGATGGCCGGCCGCAGAGAGCTGGCCGACCGAGCCGCGGATGACCGAAAGATCAATATTCTCAGCGCAGTGGCCCTCGATGGCCTCCATGGTGCCGGACACGCGGGCGCCGATGGTCGTCACACCCTTGCCCGTGGCAATCGCAACGGATTTCGACAACGGCCGCACCACGTTGAAAACCGGCAGGCCAATCCGATCCAGCCCCGTCACATCAGCCACGCGCGTGATGCCTGCGCGTGCGCAGTAGCCCTCGATAATGGCCCAAGTGGCTTCCGGCGATCGGGCACGCACTGTGCCACCAAAGGCGAGACGCTGGCCGGGATCGGTTGCGCGTGGGTGCAACATGAACAAACTCCGAAGGGCCGGTGCCGCTATTGCACTGCGGACGGGGCGGACGGTGTGTTTGCGTGCCGGCGATGCGCATGGCCGGGCGGCTGGACGTGTGGGCGAGGCCGCAACAATCGGCACGACGCTCAGATCCGGGAACCACGCGGGTTGCCATGCATCGGCACAGCAGGGCATCGGCGCAGGTGAGCCGGGTCCAAGTGATCCAGGCCCAAGTGATCCAGGCCCAAGTGATCCAGGCCCAGGTGGGTCAGACGCAGTGTCGCACCCCGATTAGCCCGTCGCACTGGGATCGACCGCGACGCTTAGATGGCTGGCGATGCTGGGCCTCAGGTTGGCGTGTGGATGTTTGAGATCCCGGCAATCTGCGTGGCTAGGTGCGCATCTGCGGCTCGCGGGAGGCATGCCCGGCACCACCCCCGCGGCGCCGGACAACCTGGCTGTCGAGCCGACCTACGACCCAGCCATCCGGTTCACTCAGCGCGTGGGCTGAGCAACACGTGCACCGACCGATGCCGGAGCCGCAACACGTGCACCGACCGATGCCGGAGCCGCAACACGTGCACCGACCGATGCCG
>CAZGNQ010000315.1:0-4386 GCA_964527285.1 uncultured Hyphomicrobiales bacterium
GCGCGCTTCCCGCGCGGCTGGGCGGAACGCGCGTTCCTGCAAACCTGCTGGAATGTCATCCGGCAGGACTTCTCTCGCTGTGGCGGGCTCACGGACTACGTCTTTCCAGGCAGCCATCGCATCGAAGCGCGGCTGGCCCGCGGGGCCACCGGTCGGCGCGCCCGGTGCACATGGACCGTCACCTCCGGCCATCTGCAGGGCGCGGTGGCCCGCAACAGCCGCCGGCCATCGCGGCGCGATCAGGTCGTTGAGGCCGGCTGCGGAGAGACCGTGCGGTTGGATATCCCGTACCCGGCTGGCGCGCTGGTGCGTGTTGCGCGTGACGGCCAGCCCGTCGCGCAGGAAGCAGTGCGTGTGCGCGATCTGCTCGTGGCGGGGATCGGCGATTCCTACGCATCCGGCGAAGGCAATCCGGACTACCCGGTGCGTTGGCGCGACGACCGGACGGAGAGCTTCGGGCGGCTGAACCGGCGCACGCCGCTGGATGGTTACCCCGCGCGCGCGCCATCGACGATCACGGTGAACGGCCGCCAGCTTCAGGTGCCCAGTGCGTTCTGGCATTCACAGCCCTGCCACCGGTCGCTCTACTCCCACCAACTGCGCGCGGCGCTTGCCCTGTCGCTGCGTGACGCGCACAGCGCCGTCACATACCTCGGGCTGTCGTGCTCCGGCGCACAGGTCACGACCGGCCTGCTGGAGCGCTACAAGGGCACCGAGCGCTTCCGGTTCGCGCCGAAACGCTCGCAGATCGGCGATGTGGCTGTCGCCCAATGTGGAGGTCGCGGCTACGGCCGGCGCAACTATGCCGCGCGCATCGACGAGGATGGCCAAAGCGATGGCGCCGACGTGCTGGGCCTGGAGCGTTGCCCGCCGCAAAGGGCGCGCAAACTGGACCTCTTGATGGTCTCCATCGGCGGCAATGACATCAGTTTTGCCGGGCTGGTGGCCTACGCCGTGCTCAAGGACAGGACGGCGCTGCGGGGGCTGGGTCTGCTCACCGAAGACGTTGTCACGCCGCGCCAGGCGCTGGAGAAACTGCCGCGGCTGGAGGACCGGCTGCACCGCCTGCGCCGGTTGATCCATACGCACCTGCACATCCCCTGGAATGAGCCGGATCGCATCGTCATGACGGCCTACCCCATGATCGGGCTGCGCGCAGACGCCAGAACCCCATGCGCAACGCAGACGGCGGGTGTCGACGTGTTCCAGATCTATGAACTCAACGCCCGGCGCATCGCCGCTGCCGAAGACGTTGCCGCCGACCTGACCCGCACGATGGCCAAACGGGCTGCGAGGTATGGCTGGACGTTCGTCGATGAGCACCGGGAGCGCTTTGCAGGTCGAGGCGTATGCGCCGGCATCATCAATGCAGAAGGACGCAGCGCCGATGAGTTGCTGTTCCCCCGCCTTGACGGCGAATACTGGCGACCCTTCGCACCTTCCACCTTCGCGCCTTACGCACCGCGCAGACGCTGGATCCGTACACCGAACGACACATTCCTGGCTGCCCACGTGCCGCTCGCGACAGACATCCGCCGGCGGATCTTTCGCCGCGGCCGATTTGCCGATGCCTCGCCGTCCGACCTACTGAAGGCGACCAGCTACTCAGGCGCCTTCCACCCGACAGCGGAGGGCCAGGCGGTGATTGCAGACGCGGTCGTGCGCGCAGCAGGACAGGTCCTCCAGCGCTACGGCGCACACTGAAAAAAATGATGCTGCGACGCAACACCGAGCCAATTATCGGCATCGGCGCCGCTTCCAACCCACATGATCGCAACAGTTTGCGGTCATCTTTCGCGTTGGTGGCGTAAGGGCAAACAAATCACTGCGCCGTGAGGGCACCATGCAACGAACGATCAACACCGAACGCCATCAATGGACGCATGCCGCCGCGATGACGGTCTGCGTCGCAACCGTGTTGCTCACAGCCGGCACGCCGGCACACGCCACAGGGGACCTCTACGGCTCCGACGCGGTGGTTCACGGCGGCGGCTACAAGGACGGGGGCCCGATTTTCCGGCGCAGCGTGCGCCTCGGCGCGGCAGTGGTCGTCGAGCCGGAGTATGAAGGCTCTGACGAAGTGCGCGTCTACGGGCTGCCAATCATCCGCCCGGACCTCTCGGCTGGCGATTCAGGCGCGGGCGGTCTGCTGAGCCGTTACGTCACTTTTGAGGGCATCGACGATGTACGCCTCAAGCTCATCCAGGCTGATGGGCTCACGGCCGGCCCGCTCGGCGGGTACGCATTCGGTCGCGATGAGGACGACGGCGATCTGCTGGAAGGCCTCGGCGATGTGGATGACGGTGCCGTGGTCGGCGCGTTTGTCGCGTACACCGTTGGCGGGCTGACGTTTGATGTCGTCTACCAGCATCAGGTCTCGGGCAACGTCGACGGGTATCGCCTGACGTTTGGCGGCGAGATCGAGCGCGAGATCGGCGCGCACTCCACCGCGTCCGTCCGCGTGGGTGCCACGTACGCCGATGACAACTACACGAGTGCCTACTTTGGCGTCAGTGATGCGCAGGCGGCCAACTCCGTTGCACAGCTCGCTGCGTTTGATGCTGGCTCTGGCATCAAGGATGTGCATGTCGAGTTCGGCGCGGTGCTGGCGATTGATGACCGATGGGCGCTTCATCCGGAATTGCGCTACGCGCGGCTTGTTGGCGATGCGGCCGACAGCCCGATTGTCGAGAGCGAGGACCAACTCAGTGGCCGCCTCGGCCTCAGTTACAAGTTTTATCTGGACTGAGCAGCGATCAAGCGGACGCGTGGAGGCGTCCGGCCTTCTCGCCTCCGTCAGCAGGCACGCTTGGTTGCGTGCCTGCCGCCATGGTCTCCTGAGAAACTTATCAGGTGGACGGCGCCCTTTCGCCGGTCGGCCTCAAAGCTGACCGCCGGCCTCAAGGACGTCTTCAAACGTGCGCAGCCCTGCACGCGGAGATTGAACCAGCACGGCCATGTTGCCGGGCAAGTGCTTGTTTTCCATCATCCGCGTGTGTGCCTTCGGGATGTCATTCCACGGGAAGACCTCCGACATGCACGGATCGATGCGCCGCTCGATCACCAGCTTATTGGCTGCGCTTGCCTGCTGCAGGTGCGCAAAGTGTGATCCCTGAATGCGCTTCTGGTGCATCCAGACATAACGGGCGTCCATCGTCAGGTTGAAGCCGGTTGTGCCGGCGCAGATCACCACCATACCGCCGCGCTTGCAGACGAATGTGGAGACCGGGAATGTCGATTCGCCCGGGTGTTCGAAAACGCAATCCACGTTCACGCCCTTGCCCGTGATCTCCCAAATGGCCTTGCCGAACTTACGGACCTCGCCAAACCAGGCCTTGTATTCTTCGGAATTCACCTTGGGCAATTGGCCCCAGCAGTTGAAGTCCTTGCGGTTGATCACGCCCTTTGCGCCAAGCGACATCACGAAATCACGCTTGTCTTCGTCGGAAATGACGCCGATCGCGTTGGCACCCGCAGTGGCGCACAATTGGATCGCGAATGAGCCGAGGCCACCCGAAGCGCCCCAGACGAGGACGTTCTGGCCGGGCTTGAGCGTGTGCGGGCGGTGACCAAACAGCATGCGGTAAGCCGTCGCCAAGGTGAGCGTGTAGCAAGCCGCCTCTTCCCAGCTCAGGTGCTGGGGGCGCCGCATAAGCTGCTGAGCCTGGACGCGGGCAAACTGCGCAAACGAGCCATCGGGTGTCTCGTAGCCCCAGATGCGCTGTGAGTTGGAGTACATGGGGTCGCCACCGTTGCACTCCTCATCGTCGCCATCGTCCTGGTTGCAGTGGATGACGACTTCATCGCCCACCTTCCAGTTCTTCACCTTGGACCCGACGGCCCAGATGATGCCCGACGCGTCCGAGCCGGCGATGTGAAAGGGCGCCTTGTGACCGTCGAACGGTGAAATTGGCTGACCGAGCGATGCCCAGATGCCGTTGTAGTTCACACCAGCCGCCATGACGAGCACCAGCACTTCGTGGCTGTCCAGCTCCCACGTGGGCACGACTTCGACCTGCATCCCTTCTTCCGGCGGACCGTGGCGCTCGCGGCGAATGGCCCAGGCGTACATTTCCTTCGGCACGTGCCCCAGTGGCGGGATCTCGCCCAGTTCGTAGAGATCCTTCTTCTCAGCGGTGTAACTCTGCCCGGCCGCGGCAGCGTCCAGAACCTCTGCGGTGCTCATGCTCGCCATTCTCCTCGCGTCGTCGCATTGTCGCCGGGTGCTTTTGCCCGGCTCGATCGTGGCCCGATCCCGTGCGGACCTCTTCGACTTGGCCTGTTGCGAAAGGCGCAAGCGCCCACAACCGGCAAAACGGTGGAAGGCTGACACGTAGAGTGTTGCAGCGCAACATTTTCGATCACACGCGTGCAATGATGCACGAC
>CAZGNQ010000316.1:0-4383 GCA_964527285.1 uncultured Hyphomicrobiales bacterium
ATTGAGCAGCACCGCATGGCGCTCTCACAGGGCGCGGCCGGCGACTTACGCTTGCTGCGCTTGGAGCCCGGTGCCGCATTGGAAGAGCACGGGCACGTCGGTGAGGAGTTGACGCTCGTCCTGCGCGGGTCATGCCACGATGCGCTCGGGCGGTATGGTGTCGGCGATTTCATGGATGTCGATGACGAGACACGACACCGGGTAACGGCCGGAGATGACGACGGTTGCATCCTGATTGTGGCCAGCGAAACGGTGCCAGAGTTCGCCAAGCGTTGGCCCAGCTGAATAGACCGGCGATTATGCTGCCAGCCTAACGGCGTCATGCTCGCAAGCCCGCTCGCCCGCCCGCCAGCGACGGTCGTGCGAAGCCGGCGGCGCGCTGTCTCCGGTCCCATGCCCGCGCCTGCGTCACGGCGCGTCGGATGTGCCGGCAGCGTCGACCTGTTTTCCAAAGCAACGACACGCCATTGCGTTCGCTCAATGGAAGGATCCCGCACATGTGCCTTAGGGTCGCGTGTGCCGCATCAGGCGCCACCTGACGCTCGCCTCACTGCCGCCTCACTCTGGCCTAGGCGCAGCATGGCGCGCGACTGCGTAAGCGGCCTTTAATCACCGGGTCGGCCAGTGCCCGCTGGGCTGAACGGGCGAGAAAGGGATCGCCGATGGTTATCGGCCCGAACGCACGCGACCCTGACCCGAGCCGTGGCAAGGCGTGGACACGGATCAACTGGGCGAGCCATCTTCCCTGCCTTGCGTGGGCGCGCACGTACGATAGGGACGCATTCTCCAGCGATGCGGTTGCTGCCGTCATCGTCACCATCATGCTGATCCCGCAGTCACTGGCCTATGCATTGCTCGCGGGTCTACCGCCGGAGATGGGGCTCTATGCATCGATCCTGCCGCTGGTCGCCTACGCCATCTTCGGCACCAGTCGCACACTCGCCGTCGGGCCTGTGGCCGTCGTCTCACTGATGACCGCCGCCGCGATCGGCAATCTCGGGCTTACGGACACAGGCGAGGTGATCGTCGCGGCTGTCACGCTGGCGTTCATCTCCGGTGCACTGCTGCTGGCCATGGGGATTTTTCGCCTTGGGTTTCTGGCAAACTTCCTCAGCCATCCTGTCATCGCCGGCTTTATCACCGCGTCGGCGCTGATCATCGCGGCAAGCCAAATGAAGCACATACTGGGTGTGCCGGCGTCGGGCCATCATCTCGCAGGGTTGCTGCCGTCTCTCTTCGCCCGGATTGACGAGATCAGCGTGGCGACATTCGCCATCGGCTGCAGCGCCACCGCGTTCCTGTTCTGGGTCCGCAGTGGCCTAAAGCCGCTTCTGATGCAGGCCGGAGTGGCCCCACGACTGGCCGTTGTCGCAGCGAAAACCGGGCCTGTCATCGCCGTCGTGGTCACAACGGCCGTCACCTGGGCGTTCAGCCTTCATGAAGCTGGCGTTGCCATCGTCGGCACCGTGCCCTCGCGGTTGCCGCCTCTCACGCTGCCCCGCTTCGATGTCGACCTGTGGGCCGCGCTCTTCGGATCGGCCGTGCTCATCTCAGTGATCGGATTTGTTGAATCGGTGTCAGTGGCCCAGACACTTGCGGCCAGGAAGCGCCAGCGCATTGTCCCCGATCAGGAACTCATCGGCCTTGGCGCCTCCAACGTCGCCGCGGCCGTCTCCGGTGGTTATCCGGTGACCGGCGGGTTTGCGCGCTCGGTCGTCAATTGCGATGCTGGCGCCGCCACCCCTGCAGCAGGCGCGCTGACCGCGGTCGGCATCGCGATCGCCACACTCTTGTTCACCCCGCTGCTTTATTTTCTCCCCAAGGCGACGCTTGCCGCCACCATCCTCGTCGCCGTTCTTTCTCTGGTTGATTTTTCAATACTTCGGCGCACCTGGACCTACGCCAAGTCGGATTTTCTTGCCGTCGCCGCCACCATCCTGGTCACATTGGCCGTTGGCGTAGAAATCGGCGTGTCGGTTGGCGTCGGTCTGTCAATCGCCCTTCATCTCCACAAGACCTCCCGCCCCCACGTGGCGGAAGTTGGACTGGTGCCGGGGACGGAGCACTTTCGTAACATCAAGCGTCACGACGTGATCACCAGCCCAAACATCCTCACCATGCGCATAGACGAGAGCCTCTATTTCGCCAACGCGCGCTTCCTGGAGGATAGCATCTATGACCGCGTGGCTGCAGATCCGAAGCTCAAGCACGTCATCTTGATGTGCTCGGCCGTCAATGAGATCGATTGCAGCGCGCTTGAATCACTTGAGGCCACCAACCACCGCCTGTCCAGCTCCGGGGTGTCGCTGCATTTGTCGGAAATTAAGGGACCGGTGATGGACCGTCTCGAACGAAGCCAGTTTTTGGAAGACCTGAGCGGTGAGGTTTTTCTTTCCCAATTCCAGGCGGCGCTCACGCTCGACCCTGATTTGCCGCAGCGCGCGCCCCGCGGCCGCGCATCTGCCGATGCAGAGCCGGGCTGAGCGTGACGCGCTCTGCCGGTTCCATGCGCGATGGGTGCGCCCTTTGAGGTGGCTTTCAGCGCGGAGACGATTGCCAGTGTCGCCCCTTGAGCCCCTCACGCCGCCCAGAAGGTCTGCCGAACACTTAGCGTTGTGGCGGATCATTGTGGGAACGCTCGCCGGGGCATCGGTGCCCGCAGGGGCGATTGTTCTGCTGTTCGCGGTTGACGCGAGCACGCGCGGGCTCGTCGGCTTCGTGGCCGTCGTCGCGGTCATTGTCGCGCTTTGCGTTGCCCTTTTCATCCTCACGCCACTGCTCTGGGCCATGCAGCGCCTTGGCTGGCTGACACGCGCGCGCGTTCTGGCGCTCGGGAGCGTGTCGGGGCCGGTGCTGCTGTCGATTTCCTGGCTCGCTGGAAAGATCAGCAACATCCCCGACGGAGCACTTCAGGCCCATCTGCTGGACCTCATCAACGATGCGCTCGTGACGATGGCCGATCCGATGCATCTCATTGCTTTTGCGGTCTGCGCAGCGGGGAGTTGGCTGGGGTGGAACGTCGCCACCTGGGGACGCCCAACCGTGGTTGCGCATCATGCGGCGCCATCGTCGGTGGAGCGCTCGCCCGGCTCTGGCGATATGCCGTAGGGCCGGACCAGCCGCCAGACGTGCGCCGGCACCATGGATTTCAGCCGGCGCGGATGCACCCGCCGCAGGTGGATGACGGTCTCGGCCGCCTTCATCTCCAGGCGCGCGCGCGCAAACTCAAGCCCCCGCGGCCCCGTCAGCGGCATCAGCACGGCCAGCAGCGGACGCAGAAATCCTGGCACTCGGCGCGCCGGCAGGCCTGCGCCGGCGCGCATCACGTTGCCGATGAACCCTTTCACAGGCCCCGTCCGCTTGCCGCGGGTGGTGAGCGGCGACAGCTCGATCTCATCGCCCAGTGCCCGCAACATCTCCGCCCCACGGTCATTGCGCACGATCACCCACTGGTGGCCGTCCCGCGCGCCATCCCCGCCCATATACCCCACCGTGATGTCGGCAAGCACATTGGTATAATCCACGCACGTCTGGCAGGTGAGGGGAAAGAAATCGTCCGGCAGTTCCGACAGCGGCAGCTGGATGAAGGGAATTTCCCTCCGTGTCCCGTCATCGTGGCGGATCTCCACGTGGTAATCCGGGCGGAACTCCAGGTAGCTGATCGTCTCGGGCCGCTCCGACAGCTTGCGCAGGAAGAGATGAAAATGCGCGGTCGAGGTGTTGTCTGAGCATGGCGTACCGATCACGGCGATGCGCTCGAAGCCCCATTCCGCCTCCAGCGCGCGCAGCGCGTAGACCTGGCAGGGGATGCCGATCACCGCGATGCGCCGGATGCCACGGTCACGCGCGGGCCCCAACAGCGACAGGAGCGGCGCATAGCCCATGCGCATGCCGCGCGCCTTGGCCATGTCGGCCGGCGCGGTGATGAGGGCGGGCAGTGGGCGCCAGCGGTCCTGCGGATGCGGCACCATGGTGGCGACGGCCTCCACCGCGCCGGTCTCCAGCAGACGCTGCGCCAAGAGGGTCGTGATGCCGGACCATTGCGCGCCGGGCGGTGGCGCCTTGGCGCGCGCGCGATGCATGGCGAGGAAGGGGCCGAAGTGGGTCTCATCGGGGCGATCGGGATCGCGCGCACGGCCGTGGACCCTCGCCTCCAGCCCCGGATAATCGGGCCGGATGAATTGGCAGGCGCGCCCGCAGCGCCCGGGGTCATCGGTGCGCGAGACGCCGCAATCGGTGCACAGGTCTCGGTGTGGTGCGGAGGTGCCGGCGGTGTCGAGCGTGAACATGGGGCAGCGGTAGCACGCCCCGCCGCCACGTGCGCTGCGCGTTTTTGTTTTTCGCGGCAAAGCCGCGGGCGCCGCTTGGCGCCTACGCTGCGCT
>CAZGNQ010000317.1:0-4372 GCA_964527285.1 uncultured Hyphomicrobiales bacterium
ATCACGTCGATGACGACAGCCCGCACAAGCCCTTCCGTCGCAATCCCATGACAGTGCGCGTGACAACCGTGCAGTTGCAGGCCCGCACACTCACTTCGCACAATGATTTTTACGACAAATGCCGGGGCTTTGTGGACGCCGCCGCCGACTACGGCAGCGATTTTGTTGTGTTCCCTGAGCTGTTCACGCTCTCCATGCTCTCCGTCGACCACAAGAACATTCCCGCCGACGAGGCCATTCGCGTCCTTTCGGGCTTTACCACCGAATTCATCTCCAAGTTTCAGGCCATGGCCATTGGCCATAACGTCAACATCATCGCCGGCTCGCACCCCACACATACCGAAGACGGCGACATCCAGAACGTCTGTTATGTTTTTCTGCGCGATCGCTCGGTGCACGCTCAGGAAAAGCTGCACCCCACGCCCGATGAGCGCCAGTGGTGGAATATTCAGGGTGGTGACACGATCGACGTCATTGAGACCGACTGCGGCCCCATCGGCGTGATGATCTGTTACGACAGCGAGTTTCCCGAACTGGCGCGTCGGCTTGTTGATCAGGGCGCGCATATCCTGTTCGTGCCCTACTGCACCGACACGCGCCAGGGCCATTTGCGCGTGCGCTACTGCTGCCAGGCGCGCGCCATTGAGAACCAATGCTACGTGATCACTGCGGGTAATTGCGGCAATCTCCCCGATGTGGAGAACATGGATCTGCAGTACGCCCAGTCGGCCATCTTCACGCCGTGCGATTACCCGTTTGCGCGCGATGGCATCGCGGCGGAGACCTCGGAAAACGTGGAGATGGTTGCCGTCGCCGACCTTGACGTGGGGACCTTGCGCTGGGCGCGCCACCACGGCTCGGTGCGCAACCTGAGGGACCGGCGGTTCGACCTTTATCGCACGGTCTGGGCCGAGCCGTCGCAGCGCCCGGCCGACTGAGCCGTAACAGCGCTCGGCTGAGCAAGCCGGCGCACGAAACCCCAGGCAGCCCGCCCGCCGACGGTGGCCACCGGCCGCGCAGGCATGGCCCGGCAGCGAGCGGGCGGACCGGCGGGGCGAGCGGACACATGTCCCGCCTTAATCAATCATTTCTGTCTTTGCGTTCTAATCCGACACATCGCGAACCGCAGTGCGGGCGTGGCCGTGCGCCACGCCTAAAAACTAAGGTGCGGATTTCGCAGATGTTTTGTGTTTGGCCTGTTGCCCAGTCGTGCCAAGATCGCGATGCGGGCATCGCGGCATGTGCCTTGCGCTGTGTGGGCCACGATGACGTGTGATCAACGGCTCCACGTCCGCGCCGCGAGCGCTGTGGGTGCGTCGTGCCGGATGGGATCGGAACAAGGACCGCGCAGGTGTTCAGCTTTTCCTGGCCCGCCATGGGCGCGGACGACATTGCCATTGACCTGGGCACGGCGACGACGCTCGTCTGGTCGCCGCGCGAGGGGATCGTGCTCGATGAACCGTCCGTGGTTGCTGTGCAGAACGTCGGCGGCGCGCGCGAGGTGCTGGCTGTCGGCGAGAAGGCGAAGCTCATGCTGGGCCGCACGCCTGACACCATCGAGACCATCAAGCCGTTGCGCGATGGGGTGATTGCCGATTTCGTCGCCGCAGAAGAAATGATCCGCCAATTCATTATGCGCGCCTCGACGCGCATGAGCATGCGCCGCCCGCGTGTCCTCGTCTGCGTCCCGGCAGGCTCTACACCGGTGGAACGCCGTGCGGTCTATGAGAGCACGCTGTCAGCGGGCGCACGCGCCTGCCTGATGGTGGAAGAGCCCGTGGCCGCGGCGCTTGGCGCGCAACTGCCTGTGCACGAGCCGACGGGCTCCATGGTCGTCGACATTGGCGGTGGCACGACGGACATCGCAGTTCTGTCGCTGGGCGGTGTGCTTGAGGCCCATTCGCTGCGCGTGGCCGGCTATGCCATGGACCGGGCGATCATCAAGCGCATGCGCCGCCAGCACAATTTGCTGATCGGGGAGCCGAATGCGGAGCGCCTGAAACTCGAGGTGGGCGCTGCCGTATATCAGGCGAACGGCCATGCGGTCGATGTGGTCGTCAAAGGCCGGGACATGCACCGCGGCCTGCCCACAGAGATCACAATTGGCCCGCAGGACATCTCCAGCGCATTGGCTGAGCCGCTGGAGGACATCGCCTATGGCATGCAGACCACGCTGGAGCGCATGCCGCCGGAGCTGGCCTCCGACATTTGCGAGCGCGGAATCTGCCTGACAGGCGGCGGCGCCATGCTTGAGCGCATCGATGAGGAGCTGTCGCGTCTTGTCGGCGTGAAGGTCTATTGCCAGCACAACCCGCGCCTCAGCGTGATCGAAGGCTGCGGCGCCATTCTCACCGATCTGGAGCACTACGCGCCCTTGATGATCAAGGTCGAGTGAACCGATGGCGTGGATCGCGGCGCCGCGCCAACGGCGGAGACGCTCGGGTTTGGCGACGTCGCGATTGGGCGTGGCGGCGCCGGTCCAGCGCGCGGATGACGGCCGGATTGCACACGGGTCGATACGAGGGGCCGCAGCATGGCGCGCTTGATGACCAACCCGTTCGCGCGTGGCCGCAGGGGCGTGCCCCGGGCTCGGGCACGCCGGGGGCTGGCCGGGCGCCTGGCTGCGCACGTGCTGGATTTCATACTCTGGCTCTGGCGCGGGTCACCGCGCGACAGCGTGAGCCGGCTCAAGCGCTGGAAGAGATTGCGGCGGCTGCAACGTGTCAGCGGTCGCCCGGCTGACCAGGCAGGACGCGCAGGACGTGCAGGGCGCAACGGTCGCGGTGGCGGCGCGCTGGCGGGCTGGCTCACGGCGGTGTGGGGCTCGGCGTCGGCCACTTCGCAGAGCAAAGACACCGGCCGAGCGCAGGCCGCTTTCGGACGCGGTGCGTTCTTGCGGTCCAGTGGGCCGGGAGCACAAGCTGACCCGATCGCACGCCAAGGCGGTTTGCCGGTCACCGATCTGCCGCAGCCCCCCGGTGCGCGGGCCCGCTCCAATGCGTCGGTCGGTGGCGCGCAACTGTTTCTGGGGCTGTTTGCAAGCCTTGCCCTGTTGGCGCTCAGTTGGCTGGGCCATGACAGCGTTACGAACCTGCGCTCTGCGATCGTGATGACGGCGCGACCCATGACGGATGCGGTCAGCCGGCCTGTAATGTGGCTGCGCACGCGGCAGCAGACGTTCGCAACAGCAATGACGGCAAGCGCGCGCCTTGAGCGTCTGGAGCAAACGGCGCTTGCCAACGAGCAGTGGAAATGGCGGGCACAGCAGCTTGAGCGTGAATTGAAGTCACTGCGCCGCCAGCTCAATCTGGTCGAGGATGCGGCCGTCGGCTTCGTGACGGGACGGGTCATCACCGACGCCTCGAGCCCGTTTCAGGAGACGCTGTTGTTGAACGTCGGTGCCCGTCAGGACGTCAGGGTCGGGCAGGCGGTGGTGGACGCCGCCGGGTTGATCGGACGAACAGTTGAGGTGGCGCCCAACGCGACCCGGGTGCTGCTGCTCAGCGACCCGGCAGCGCGGGTGCCTGTTCTCGTCGGCGCTGCTGGCCGGCGGGCCATATTGGTGGGGCGTGGGCGCGGTGCGGCAGAACTGCACTTCCTGGCTGATGGGCCTGCTGTTGCGCTCGGCAATGCGGTGACGACGTCGGGACATGGGGGCGTGTTCCCGCCTGGGGTGCCGGTGGGGCGCGTGGCTGATATCGCCTCCGTTGGTGCGGCTGGTGCAGGCCTCCACCCAACGGTCAACCTGCTGGCCGCCCCGAAGCGCGCGGTGTTTGCGAGCGTGCTGCTGTTTGATGGTGTCCGCCTGCCTGCGACCACTGGAACACGTTCCAGCCGGTCATTGATGCGGCCTCAGGCATTGGCGGCGACGAACGTTGACAGGCAGCAGCAACGACGTGCTGCGGTGCGCCACACGGCCATGCGGGCAGGGGGCCTGCCATGACCTCGCACCCCGGCTCCATGCCGATGATGGCCGCTCGAGCGTTGGATTTCGCCCACGTGGCCCTTGTCAGCATTGTTTTCGTCCTGCTGGCCTTGCTCGCGGGCGCGCCGTGGGGGCTGCCGGACCAGTCCGGCATGGTGCCCTTGTTTCTGCTGGTGGCGTTCCTGGCGGCCGCGTCAACGCGGGCCGTCGCGCCGGTGCCTTATTTGCTCGTGTTTTTTGCTGGCCTGATGATCGATGCCAATGGGCTGGGGCCGCTCGGATTTTCAAGCTGCGTTCTGCTGGTGGCGCGCGGCGTGTCCTCCTGCGGCGTTCACCTGGCGCAACGCGCCGACACCGGCCCGGCAATGGGGGCAGGCGGCAGACTGGCCGGCGGCAAATGGGCCGATGGACGGGGCGGCGGCCTGGATGGGTCGCGCTTCGCCCGGG
>CAZGNQ010000318.1:0-4363 GCA_964527285.1 uncultured Hyphomicrobiales bacterium
CAGGTCTTCGCCGGCCCGCTTAGGCAAAGCGTCCGCTGACTGCAACCGGCGCCGCAGAGCTGTAATCCAAGGCGCTTGCGAGAGGCGGGATCAGGCAGGCCCGCCCGCAGGCGCGTCTATGGCCACGCGCATGGCCATGTAGCCGATGTATAGGAGGATCATCACGGAGCCCTCGATGCGCGAAAGCCCCTTACCGGTCGCCGTTGCCGCGATCATGATCACGGCAACGATCACCATGATCGGGCCATCGATCATTTGAAACGACCGTTCCGGCGTCAGTGGTGCTGTTGCCGCGGCCGCGCCGACAATGCCAAGCAGATTGAAGATGTTGGAGCCAACGATGCTGCCGTAGGCGACGCCGCTGTGGGAGCGCAGGGCAGCGATCACGACGCTTGAGAGCTCCGGCAGTGATGTTCCGATGGCGATGATGGTGATCCCGATCAGTGTATCGGAAACATTGAACTGGCGCGCGATATCCACCGATGCCGTGACCAGCCAGTCTGCGCCGAGCCAAAGAGCGAAGAAGCCGACGGCGATCAGGCCGAATGCCAGAGCAAAGTTGCTTAACGTTCGCTCCACCTTCCCCTGGACATCCTCCTCCAGCGGCTCGACCTCCACGCGGTCGGGATAACGGTAGCAGCGGTCGACCTGGCCGACGATGAACATGCCGAGTAGGATCAACAGCGCGATACCTTCCAGGCGGCCCAGTTCGCCGAGGTAGCTGAGCAGAAGCACGCCAAGGCTTGCGCTGGCCAGGATCAGCGCGTCGGAGCGGAAAAAGAACTGCGGGCGCGCGATCGGCGCAACCAGCGCGGCGAGCCCGAGGATCAGCAGAACGTTTGTGATGTTGCTGCCGACGACGTTGCCAAGTGCAATGTTGCCGGCGCCAGCAAGGCTGGACTGGACGCTGACGAACAACTCCGGACTTGAGGTCCCGAAGCCGACGATGACCATCCCGACCACCACTGGCGTGAGGCCCGCAAGCCGGCCCATGCGCACGGCTCCGCGCACAAGCGCTTCGCCACCGATGAGCAATGAGATGAAGCCGGCGACAAGCAATAACGTGGTCATGGTGGGATCCAATCGGTGGTCTGGATCGTGCTCACAGGCACTGCGCCTGTGCGCCAGCGTTTTTTAAAGAAACGGGGATGTTGCCCCACGACGCGGGTCAGCCGGCGGGTAATGCGGGCTGGGACCGCGTGTTTTCAGCACAGGGCACACTTCCGCGCGGGCGTCTGCGGTTGAATGCGGACCGCAGGCCCAGACGGGCTGGCAGATGGTGCACAGTGCACACAGACACAATGGGCGGTGGCGAAAGACATCTGCGCCCACGGCATTGGTGATGTGAACCCAAAGGAGGTCAGGCCATGGCGCCGACGGACCATGATCTTGATGCCGTGACGCGGCTTGACGGCGTGCGAGCGCGGGTAAACGAGGCGGCAAAAGCGGGCGAGCGCGCGCCAGATGCGGTCACACTCGTCGCCGTCAGCAAAACGTTCGATGCGCATGCTATTCGACCGGTTCTTGAAGCGGGTCAGCGTGTTTTCGGAGAAAATCGCGTCCAGGAGAGCGCGGGCAAGTGGCCGCAACTGCGCGCAGCGTTTCCGGATGTGGAATTGCACCTCATTGGTCCGCTCCAGTCCAACAAGGCCCGTCAGGCTGTTGACCTTTTCGATGTGGTCCAGACGCTTGACCGCCCCAAGATCGTGCGCGCCTTGGGCGAGGCCGCTGCGGCAGCGGGCAAGTCCCTCAAGGTTTTTGCGCAGGTGAATACGGGCGATGAAGCGCAAAAGGCCGGTTGCGCGCTCGATGGGTTGGCAGACCTCTTAACCCTCGTGGGCGAGCAGCCGGCATTGCATCTGCAAGGGCTGATGTGCATCCCCCCGGTTGATGACGAGCCGTCGCTTCACTTTGCACTGTTGTCAGAACTGGCGAGAGAACACGGCCTCAGCGGTCTTTCCATGGGGATGAGCGGAGACTTCGAAACGGCAATACGGTTGGGCGCGACACATGTTCGTGTGGGATCAGCCATTTTCGGCGCCCGCAGCGCGTCACAGGCCTGAGGACCTCTGGGGGCACCTGCGGGCGATGATTCTCCGTCATGCTCTCAGAGGTTCCGGCATTTTCTTTTACGCCGGCCGCCAAGGACGGGGAAATCCCGAAGCCGAAACGCGGGATCGCGCAATTGATAGGACGCTTGTTGATTGTTGTATGGCCGTGCGTTTTTCCTCCAACGGCTTGCTTGTTTGTGTCCGCACTCACACTCTTAAATGCTCGCTTTTGAGCCGAAATATGTGATCCACTCTTGCCTGATTCTCGCTGAATGCGATGCTGCAGGAGATGCGAAGATGGCTCAAGCCAAGGCGAAAGAAACCGAAGAATTTCGTGGCCCGGATGACTTGTCGGGACCGAAAGCCAAAGACCCAAAAGTTCCTGGCAAGAAGCAGGCGGGTTGGCACGAATTCGAGGTGAAACTTTGGATCACGGACTGGAACCCAACGGAAATCGGGGTTTATCAGCAGGCGCGCCACCGGGCGAAATCGCGCCAGTTCACCAAGGACATGGACATCTTCGCTGAGGTGAAGAACGACGGCCAGCGGTCCCATCTGCTGGCCTATCGCAAGGGACTTTGGGAATCCAATGTCGGGATGAACAAGCGTCTTGTGATCAAGCTGTTCACTGATGACATGAATTGGCGCGGTACGCTTGATCTGTTGCTTGGGCGCAGTCTGCAGCTGACGCACGGCGCCCGCGGCTTTCCCGTGACGGCCTTTTCGATCAACCTCTCCGGGCACGACCAGATCGTCCAGGTGGAGCGGTCATCGCACAAATGGCCGGGCGTGCCCGAGAACTTCTCGTTCTTCCTTCTTGGAGACGACGGCAAGCCCTATTTCTACCGCTTGAAGCGAAACTGGGTGAACCTCGGCGATGACTACAAGCTGTACGATGAGCACAACACCATCGTCGGCAAGTTGAACGGGAAGGTTCTCAATCTCGGTGGCAAATGGAAGGTGCGCCTTCGCGACGACCATTCGGATCCGCGACTGGAGATGGTGCTCCAACTTTTCTGCGGCATGCTCAAATTCAATGAGGAATGCCGTCACCATCTGGAGGACTTGGTCGATGATATGCACGACGGCCGTGTGATCCCGAAGCTCGACCATCACGAGGCGGAGTTGTATATGAACCCGCGGCGCGTGCGCTGATTGTTGCTCGCGCTACGGGTGTGCCGGCCTGGGTTTAGAAGCGGCGCTTCTTCTTGTGCGCAAACAGGCGTCCGCCGCTGGGGCGCGGGCTTTTACGCAGGTGTGATGCCGCGCTGATCGCACGTGCGGGCCCGCGCTCGTGTCCTTGCCCGTGGCGTGTTTTCCGCGCCCCTGTTCGCCTCTGCCACGCCCCTTTGCGGGCCAAGAGGGGTTGTGGGCACCACGTGGGTGCCCGCACCACCACAGGTCGATCCTGCGAGAGTAAGTCGAGCGCCCGGCGGAGATCCGCTTCGCGAAACGCAATGCAGCCGGCCGTCGGCGCCCCATCCGTTCGCATCAAGTGGATGAAAATTGCGCTGCCCCGGCCGCGGCGCCGTGGCCGAACATTGAAGTCGGTCGTGATGCAGAGGTCATAGAGCTGGTCGGTGCGCCAGAGGGCCTCATCAATCACCGGATAGGGCAACCGCACGAGCCGGTTGTAATTCTTGTCGCCGGAGACGTCGCACCAGGCATCGTCACGGCGCGTGGCACGCGGCCTCATTCGCGTGCGTGGGCGTTGCGTCCGGTCGGCACGCCAGAACAGATGCAGCGGTGCCAGCGGGCCGACTGGTGTGGCACCATCGCCTTCCTTTTTACGTACGCGTACGCCGGTCCGGCCCAAACGAACGGGCACAGCTCGCGCGCCCATCACGCAGATGCCATGCGCCGTGTTTCTGGGTGATGGGCAGACGATGAGAGGTCTGTGCATCTTTTCCCGCCTGTCAGCGATGTTTGCTCTTTATTGCGGCCCTGACCACAGTGTCCGGAGCGCGCGGCGAATTGTTGTTGGCGTCCATATTGTTGCCACCGGTTGGCGAGGATTGACGGCACCGTGAGGACCCGTTGCGCCGCGACCAACAGGCGCGCATATCTGCACTCTGAAAGATGCAGCCACCGACGCTGAAGGGGAGCCCCATGAGCACTGCCCGCCACATCCTGATCATCGATGACGATGACGATTTGCGCGAGATGCTGAGTGAACAACTGGGCATGTATGAGGAGTTCGAGACGTCGGCGGCCTCGAACGCCGCGGCGGGGCTGGCAGCCGCCAAGGGCCAGCATGTGGATATGGTCATACTGGATGTCGGTCTGCCGGACATGGATGGCCGCGAGGTCTG
>CAZGNQ010000319.1:0-4323 GCA_964527285.1 uncultured Hyphomicrobiales bacterium
GCTGGGAGCGCGAGATTGAAAAGCTCAACCGTGCTGATGCTTTGGCGTTCTACGTGCGCTACTACGCCCCGAACAACGCGATCCTGGTGATCGCCGGCGACGTGACACTGGCTGACGTGTTGCCGCTCGCCAAAGAAACCTACGGCAAGCACACGCCGAGTGAAAATGTTGCCCGCGGTCCCCGCCCATACGAGCCGCCGCACCGCGCGCCGCGCCGGATCACGCTCGTGGATGAGCGGGTCGGCCGCCCGATTTTCCAGCGCTACTACTCCGCGCCGAGCTACAACAACGCTGAGCCCGGTCAAGCCGAGGCGATGGATCTGCTGATGCAGGCTGTCGGCGGCTCCAGCACGTCGCGCGCCTACCAGACGCTGGTGGTTGAGCGGCAGATGGCAACGAGTGCGTCGGGCTACTACGGTGGCTCCGGCCTCGATTACGGTACGGTTGCGATCTCTGCCGTGCCGAAAGACGCCGTGAGCCTGGAAGAGCTCGAAGCCGCCTACGACGCCGTGCTCAAGGATGTGGCCGAAAACGGCATCACGGCCGAAGAGCTGGAGCGCGCCCGCACGCAGTTTCTGGCTGCTTTCGTCTATTCCAATGACAGCCAGTCGACACTCGCGCGGCGTTACGGTTGGGGCCTGACGACGGGCAGCACAATCGAGGAGTTGCGCAACTGGCCGAAGAGCATCGCGGCCGTCACGCTCGACGAGGTCAATGCGGTGGCAAAGACGTTGTTTGATCTCGACAAGAGCGTGACCGGCTACCTGAAGCCGGCGGCCAGCGAGGCCGCGGCGAACGACAATGTGCCGGCAGCGGGCGGCGAGGCGTCCGCCGGCTGAGCGGGCCTCGTGCCAGACGGCATGACGCCGAAATCTCTTACCGTCGAAAACCTGCACAAACGCATCAAGGGTCACAGGTCATGACACTTTCTGCCGCATCCCACGGGCCCGTCCGCTCCGCATTGGACGGCCTGCGCAGCGCTGGTGTTCTGATGGCGCGCGCACTCCGCCGCACATCCGGCGCCGTTGCGTTGGCCGCCGTCACCGCGCTGGCCCTGACCGCCGCAACCGAAAGGGCAGACGCTGTGAACATCCAGGAAGTGACGAGCCCCGGCGGCATCAAGGCCTGGCTGGTGGAAGATCATTCCCTGCCGCTGATGGCGATGCAGTTCGCATTCAAGGGGGGCGCTGCCCAGGATGCTGAGGGCAAGGCCGGGACGGGCGAGCTGTTGACGACCTTGCTCGACGAGGGCGCCGGCGATCTCGACGCCAGAGCCTTCCAGGCGCGCGTGGAAGACCTGGCCATGCGGCTGTCGTTCGACGTGAGCCGCGACCACTTCTCAGGCAGTTTCCAGACATTGACGGATAAGCGCGCCGATGCGGTCCAGATGCTGAAGCTCGCGCTGACGCAGCCGCGCTTTGATGCGGATGCCATCGAACGCATGCGGGCCAGCCTGATGTCGAGCCTGGCGTTCCAAGCCAAGGATCCGTCCCGTGTCAGTGCCAAGGCCTGGTATGAGGCCGCGTTCGGCGATCACCCCTATGCACGTCCCACCAAGGGCACGCCCGAGACGATGGCGGCGATCACGCGTGATGATATCGCGGATTTCCACGCCCGCGTGTTCGCCCGGGACACGCTTCACGTTGGTGTGGTCGGCGATATCAGCGCCCAAGACCTGGGCATGCTGCTGGATGACGTTTTCGGCGCGCTGCCGGCGCAGGCGCGGCTGAAAGACGTGCCGGCGATTACCGTTTCGGCGGGCAATGGCGATGCGGAGATTGTCGTTGAGCAGATGCCCGTTCCGCAGTCCGTGGCGACGTTCGGCACATCCGCGGTGCGACGTGACGATCCCGACTTCGTGCCGGCCTATGTGCTCAACTACATCCTGGGCGGTGGCGGCTTTAATTCCTGGCTGATGGAAGAGGTGCGCGAAAAGCGCGGGCTCGCCTATTCCGTTTACAGCTACCTCGCGCCGTTTGAGAAAAGCGGCATGCTGCTGGGCGGTGTTGCCACCAAGAACGAGGCGATCAAGGAGAGCATCGACATCATCCGGGCGCAGTTCCGCCGCATGGCGACGGACGGCCCGGCGCCGGAAGACCTGGACGCTGCCATCAAGCATCTGACGGGCGCCTATGCGCTGCGCTTTGACACGAGCAACAAGATCGCCTCGCAACTTCTCTGGATCCAGGTTGAGGATCTCGGGATCGACTACATCGATAACCGCAACGCGCTGGTCGCGGCGGTCACGCTTGAGGACATCAAGCGCGTTGCCAAGCGGATCTTTGACGAAGGCGGGCTGATCATCAGCGTCGCTGGTCAACCCGAAGGCATAGCATCGACGGACACCGCGGCCGCGACGCAAGCCCCGCAGTCGGCAACGGCGGTGCGGTGAGGCTGGCGATCTGACGGCGCATTATGGGCGTGGCACTTGGGGCATGACACCTGGGTCGGTGTGGAGGCTCTAACGTCTCCACCAGCGGCGGTGCACGCCGGAACCGAGCGTGCGAATCTCTGGGGCTTGGGCTAGATCCATCCGAGCAGCGCGTAAGCTGCCCGAGATGGTGAAGCGCGGCCGGCGTTCGGCCACAGTCCCCTTCGCTGGCAAGCACAGCCGGCCGGGTCTGTCGGCAACGCGGCCGCAACACCCAAGCCGCAGGATCCGCCGCGCGCCATGCCCATCCGCCAGCTCAGCCCGCAGACCGTCAATCGGATCGCCGCCGGCGAAGTGATCGAGCGGCCGGCCAGCGTGGTGAAAGAACTGGTCGAAAACGCGCTCGACGCCGGTGCGCGAACCATCGAAGTGATGGTCGAGCGCGCCGGTCTCACGGCCATTGAGGTGCGCGACGACGGCCATGGCATGGCGGAAGACGCACTGTCATTGGCCGTTGAGCGCCACGCCACGTCCAAACTCTCCGACGACGACCTGACGGATATCCGATTCCTCGGTTTTCGCGGCGAAGCTCTGCCGTCCATCGGTTCCGTTGCGGACTTGACGATCACCAGCGCCGCAGCGCCCGGCGCAGGGGCCACCATCCGTGTGGAACGCGGCGAGAAGCATGCCGTGCGCCCCGCCGCACGCAACCGCGGCACCACAGTGCGCGTCGATGCGCTCTTTTCCGCCACACCGGCCCGCCTCAAGTTCATGAAGTCGGAGCGGGCCGAGGTGTCGGCCATGGCGGACACGCTCAAGCGCCTGGCACTGGCGCACCCTGAGGTTGGTTTCACGCTCGTCGCTGGCGGACGCACGGTTCTGTCCTGCCCGGCGCGCCCGGCAACTCTGGACATCAGCGCCGGTGGTGCTGCCCACGGTGGAGGGCCGAGCGATGAAAACGCTGCTGGTGCGGCCCAGCAGGCGCGCCTTGAGCAGGTTCTGGGTCACGACGCCGTCGCTGAGGCCGTGCCGGTGGTGGGCATGCGCGACGCCGTCCGCCTGTCGGGGCGCCTCGGCCTGCCAACGCTCAACCGCGCCAGCACGGCTCACCAATACATGGTGGTCAACGGTCGGCCGGTGCGTGATCGCCAGCTGCTCTCCGCAGTGCGCGCGGCCTACGGCGATACGCTGCCGCGCGGGCGTCATCCGGTGGCGGCGCTCTACCTGACGCTCCCACCGCGCGATCTGGATGTGAACGTCCATCCGGCGAAGGCGGAGGTGCGCTTCCGTGATCCGGGCCACGTGCGCGGGCTGATCGTGGGCGCGCTGCGCGAAGCGCTGGCCGCAAGTGGGCCGCGCACCGACATGGCGCTTTCAGGCGCGGCGCTGGGCGCCATGCGCAATGGCCATCGACAGAGCCTGGGCGAAGGTCACGAACACCGCAGAAACGGTGGCGATGCGTCCGGCGATGGGGGTGGTCGCCGCGACCCCAATGCCTCCGCCTATGCCCCTCCCGCGCCCCATCCAGACAGCCGCGATCGCACCGCAGCAGTGGCCGGTCTGCACGCGCCGGCACAGATGCCCTGGCCGAGCGCGCCTCCGCCAGACGCCAGCGCAGCGCGCGGTGGCACAGGTTCTGCCTTGGCGATGCCGGGGCTCGATGCGCCCAGCGGCAGGGTGATCGTCGGGCCCGCCGTAAGCCCACAGGGCCCGTCAGGATCGTGCGTGAGCGCCGCCGTCGTGGACGCCGGCAGCGCGTGTGCGGACAGTGTCATGGTCATTGACCGATCCGGCGATGGCGGAGCAGGGCAGGAACCGGGCGGTGCGGGAATCGGAGATGGACCGGGCGGCGCGGGCGTTTGTGATGGGCCGGGCGGCCCCCTTGGGGCTGCCATGGCGCACGTCCCCCGCAACTATATAGTTGCCCAGACGCCGGACGGCCGTGTCATTGT
>CAZGNQ010000320.1:0-4322 GCA_964527285.1 uncultured Hyphomicrobiales bacterium
GGCGGACCTGACGAGCAAGCCCGTTGACCTTTTCTCGGCTGGCGCGATCCCCGGTCAGCGGGTCGGCCAACGACCCGGCTAAGGGTGAAGGGCCGCATCGCCGGTTGGCCGGGAATTGCCACGTGAAGCAGGTGCCACCTCCTTGAAGTTCATGCCGCAAGCTGAGCGCTACAGGGATTTGGCACCACGGCTCCGGCGCGCAGCACGGCCGCGTCGGAGCCGCAATTTTTCTCCCCTACCCTCAGATGGAGGTGTTGACCCCCACGTAGGCGTCGAAGGCGGCCCAGAACTGCTGACGAATCGTATCGGTTTCCTGCAGGATCTCATGTCGGGCATGGGGCAGGACAATGTGGGCCCCCACCTTCAATTGCACCGACAGATCCTCGATGGCCCGCGATGCGACGATCCTGTCGTCACCAGCGGCAATCAAAAGCAATGGGACGCGCACGCGATTGATGAACGGCGCGGACGTCACAAGCGCCATGGAGCGCAGGGCACCCCGCAGCCAGCCGTAGGTCGCGCCCGATATGCGCAGGTGCGGCGCTTCTTCCAGGATGAGGCCATTGCGCGCGAAGCGCTGCTCCGATGATGTGAGAACGTTGTCGTCAAAGTCGCCCTGCTTCCAGTTCGCGTCGGACGTACCGGGCAGGTACACCGTCCCCAAACCCAGGGCCGTCAACGTCTCGCTTGTGGCACGTGCCAGCGAGGCCGGCACACCGAGCATCTCCCGTGTCAGTTCCACCATCGGCGCGCACAGGATCATGCGATCGAACCACGAACCGGGATCGGTTGCTGAGCGCAGGAGGATGTTGCCACCCATGGAGTGGGCGAGCGCATAGTATGGGGGCGGGCAGTCGGGCAGAACCACGTCGCGCATGAAGCGGATCAGGTCTGCATCGAAATCCTCAAAGCGACGCACATGCCCCTTGAGCGGATTGCGGGCCATCCGTTGTGAGCCGCCCTGGCCGCGCCAGTCCATCGTGGCCACTGCAAAGCCCCGTCGGCGCAGGTCCGCCACGACCTCAAAGTATTTCTCGATGAATTCCGTGCGCCCGCCGAACAGGCAGACCGTGCCGCGCCGGGGGCGATGGCTTGCTTGCCAGATTGCAAAACGCAACGTGACACCATCGGCGCCGGGGAATGTGGCAACCGTGGCGCCGCTGGGGACGGGATTGCGGGTGAGTGAGAGCAGTTCCAACGGAAGATCCTGGGCGGGGCTGACGGCGCGTGATGGCGTGCCCCGCGGTTGGTTTCGGGGCCGGCAAGACACCACTGCTTTGTCAGGCTCGCCGCCCGCGCGCAACGCTCAACCCCGCTGCGCAGATCATCGCGACCCTGCGTTGAAGCGTGCGGCCAGCACTTGAAACCTGCACGACCGGTCACAAATCAGGATCAGTCCGACGCTCATTTGAGGTCGGGCGCCACCGGGCCGATGCTCCTGATCGGCCATCGACATCGCTCATTGGAGGATGATGATGAGACCTTCTGACCTGTCTCCCCTTTACCGTTCGACGGTCGGCTTTGACCGTTTGTTCAATCTGCTCGACACCGTTGCAGCGTCGTCGGGCGACCCGGGCTACCCACCCTACAACATCGAAAAACTTGGCGAGAACGCCTACCGCGTGACAATGGCGGTTGCCGGCTTCACCACGGATGACCTCACGGTCGAGGTGAAGGAAGGTGTGCTGCGCGTCGCCGGCGCCAAGGCAACCGACGAGCGCAAGGCCGAGGTGCTGCACCGCGGCATTGCGGAACGAGCGTTCGAGCGTCGCTTCCAACTGGCCGATCACGTTGAGGTGCGCGGCGCAGATTTGCGCGATGGTCTCTTGCACATCGATCTTGTGCGCGAGGTGCCTGAGGCCATGAAGGCTCGCACGATTGAGATCGGTGTCAATCGCGACGCCAAGCAAGCCAGGCAAATCGAGGCCGCCTGACGCTCATCCGATCCCGGTGCAAAATCTGGGTCGGAAGATAGAGCGGCAAGACAGAGACTTGGCGCAATCCAAGCGACCTCTCGTGAACTTGAGCCGCTCTGAGGTTTGATTGACGCACGCCGACGGACACGGGCCGTCGGCGTGTTTGCGTCAGCAGTGGTTGACACGGGCCGCCTTCGGGCGGCTTTTTTTGTCTGTGAAGCTGGCTGCCATAGGTTGGTGTGGAACACATACGCTGCAAGCGATGCGCAGTGAAATCAGACAGAATCGGCACCCAGGATCCAGGTTGTCGCATGGATTGTTGCCAGGATGCGCTTCGTCTGGCAGTGTTTGGTCGATACGTCAGCAACGCTGTCCTAAATGTGCTCGGTGGACGGGACGCAACGGCCTCGGCGACACCGCTCATGTCAGGTCGGTCGCGCCGCAGATTGCAGCGACCCGCTCTCGTTGGGATCAAGGCCCTGAGGGTCAAGCCGCGCGAGCACGCCGGTGTGACCGCGACAACCGCATGGGTGCGGCGCCGTGCTTGCGGCCTCACGATGTGTGGACAGCACCGGCCGCGCGACAGGCGCGCTGACGAACGAGAATGGGCGGGCCACCGGCGGCGCGGCGCAAGCCATGCCGCCGGTGGCATTGCCCGTTGAGGTGAGGAGACTGCAATGGCGCACGATTTTCCGGGCTGCAGCCCCGAGGTTGGATTTGGTTCCGAAAGCACGGGCGCCACGGCGACACGGCCGAGTGCGCACGCGCGCGCTGCGGCGGCGGCGACCGACGGCCTCTACGTTCCCGGCCGGGAGCATGATGCCTGTGGCGTTGGCTTTGTGGCCGACATGAAGGGTCGGAAATCACACGACATCATCGCTGATGGTCTGCGCATTCTGGAGAATATGACCCACCGTGGCGCGGCGGGCGCTGATCCGCTGTCGGGCGATGGCGCCGGCATGCTCACGCAGATCCCACACGAGTTCTTCGCCGACTATGCGCGCCGGCGTAACATTCCGCTGCCCGCTCCGGGGGCCTATGGCGTTGGTCAATTGTTCCTGCCGCGGGATGCGCAGGTGCGCGCGCATTTTGAGCACATCATCAACAGCGTGGCCGCGCGCGAGGGCTTCAAGCTGATCGGCTGGCGTGACGTGCCGGTCGACAACACCTCACTGTCGGACGCCGTGCGCGAAACGGAGCCGTTCCACCGTCAGGTCTTCATACTGCGCCCGGCCCATTGCGCCGACCAGGACGCATTCGAGCGCGGGCTTTACGTGCTGCGCAAGTGCATTTCGAACGCCGTTTATGCCGATCAGAACGGGCGCACCGACAGCTTTTACATCGCGTCGATGTCGAGCCGTACGATTGTCTACAAGGGCATGTTCCTGGCGTTCCAGCTCGGTGCCTACTACCGCGCCCTGCACGACCCTGCCTTCACGTCAGCGCTGGCGCTCGTCCACCAGCGGTTCTCCACCAACACGTTCCCGTCCTGGCCACTTGCCCACCCCTACCGGATGGTCGCGCACAACGGTGAGATCAACACGCTGCGCGGCAACGTGAACTGGATGGCTGCCCGGCAAGCGAGCGTCAGCTCGCCGAAGTTCGGCGATGACCTGGAGAAGCTTTGGCCGATCTCCTACGAGGGCCAGTCTGACACGGCCTGTTTTGACAACGCCTTGGAGTTCCTGGTGCTGGGTGGCTATCCGCTCGCCCATGCCGCGATGATGCTGATCCCGGAAGCCTGGGCGGGCAACCCGTCCATGGATGACGACCGGCGGGCCTTTTACGAGTATCACGCCGCACTCATGGAGCCGTGGGACGGGCCGGCTGCCGTGGCGTTCACCGATGGCCGTCAGATCGCCGCAACGCTCGACCGCAACGGTCTGCGCCCGGCGCGGTATTATCGCACGCAAAACGATCGCGTTGTGATGGCCTCCGAGGCCGGGGTCCTGCCCGTGCCGGAGGAGACCATCATTGAGAAGTGGCGGCTTCAGCCGGGTAAAATGCTGCTCATTGATCTTGAGCAGGGCAAGATCATCGACGACGCCACGCTCAAGGCTGAGATCGCGACCTCGCACCCGTACACGGAGTGGCTGGGCCGCTCGCAAATCCACGTGAAGGACCTGCCCCCGGCGCCTGTCGATGAGAGTGCGCCAAGCGTGCCTTTGCTCGATCGCCAGCAGGTGTTCGGCTACACGCAGGAGAGCCTCAAGTTCCTGATGGCGCCGATGGCGCACACCGGTCAGGAGGCCGTTGGCTCGATGGGCACCGACACGCCGCTCTCCGCGCTGTCGGACCGGCCCAAGCTGCTGCACACCTACTTCAAGCAGAACTTCGCCCAGGTGACGAACCCGCCGATCGACCCGATCCGCGAGGAACTGGTGATGTCGCTGGTGTCGTTCATCG
>CAZGNQ010000321.1:0-3848 GCA_964527285.1 uncultured Hyphomicrobiales bacterium
CTGGCTAAGGGAGCGGACCAATTCACGGCCAGCCCTGAGAGCCAGGATTGTCTCAAGGACGGTCGACGTGCCACGCCACCACAACGATGACGCCGACGGCAGCTCAGGTCATGGACGCCATAGTCCGCCCACGGGGGATGTCGTCACTTGCTCGATCAGCTTCAAACGAACATGATGATGATGGAAGGTCTACCCCTGGGAGCCGACGAAGCTGTCCGCACACGGCCTATGCGAGCTTGGGCCACCTGCCGAAATGCTTTGAGCGCGCATAATGTTGAAGCTGGATAGTTAGTAGGGCATGACCTCGGGACATCGACGGCCTGCAATCACCTGTGCTGCTTGCGACAGAGAGGGGGTGGTGGTTCGTGCGCGACTTACAGTCGTCTACCGGTAGAGGCACATGCTTCAGAACGAATGTCGACTTCTACCCATGCGCCGGAGTGGCGGGTTTTTTTCTGAAATTTGCGGTTGGTATGATCAAGGTGAGACAAAGCCGGAATCCTCGATTCGGGGCTTTTGCCGCCACAGCAACGATGCGACCAACCAACGCGATTCCCACGATTATGAATTATAATAAAGGGGTAGATAAATTCTACCCACTTTTCGATGACGATCTCTCTAAACCTACCTGCAGAACTTGTCTCAACTCTGCGCTCACGCCCTTTTATGGTGGGCCGGTTCTAATGAGGTGCTGAAGCACTTAATTCTGGATAATTGACGGATTGATCAAATGTGAGAAAAAGCGCAGAATGTGATTGAAAACTCGATATTATTTCAATTACTTAATGCAGAAACAGAAATTAACCATTTGGGGTCCCTATTCACAGATTTGGCCAACCTCGTTGGCATACGCAAAAAGTCCCGGGCCACCTCCGGTGTGGATCAGACAAAGTGACTGATCCGGGTTGGCCCTGGCCTGAGAGAAGAGCTCCGCAGCTGACTTTCCAGTGTAAACTGGGTCCAGCAGCAGGGCTTCGGATCGCGCCGTTAGCCGGATGGCTTCGGCGACGTCTGGACTGTAGCGGCCGTAACCGGGCGCGAAGTGAGCGTCGGACACAAGGACATCCTCGTCGCGGACGGGGTTGGGGATGCCGAGCAGGTTTGCAAGGTCGATGCAGCGCTGTTTCACGCGCATGGTCTGGATCGCGGCATCGCGACGGACGCATGCACCGATGACCGGCGTAGCACAACCGAGCGCCCGCAGACCAAACAGGAGCCCCGTGTGGGTGGCGGCGCTGCCGGATCCAACAACATAGCCGTCGATGGTGATCCCCTCGTCCTCGCATTGTGCTATCAATTCGGCAGCGCAGGCCACATAGCCGAGGGCGCCAAGCGGTGGATGAACCGGTGCGAGATGGATGACGTAGGGCCGGTGACCATCGCTGCTCAAGCGCCCGGCAAGCGCCTCTAGCGCCGCATCGGCGCCGGCCTCGTCCTCTCCCTCGGCGTAGCGATGGATCACAGCACCGAGCATGCGATCAAGCAGGACATTGCCGGAGGTCTGGTAGATTTCATCCGTTCGCGGGGTGCGATCCTCAAGCTGCACATGGCACGCAAGGCCGAGCTTGGCGGCCGCCGCGGCGGCGGAACGAACGAAGTTCGACTGAACGGCGCCGGTGATGAGGATCGTGTCAGCCTCGCGCGCCAGGGCCTCTCCCATGTAGAATTCAAGCTGGCGGATCTTGTTTCCACCGAAGGCGAGGCCCGTGCAGTCGTCGCGTTTCACCCACGCCTGACGCACGCCAAGTTCGGTTGCGAGATTGGGAAGCGGTTCAAGCGGGGTCGGGGCGTGCAAGAGAGATGCGCGAGGCAGGGACGCAAGTCGATCCAGGACGTTCATTTGGCCTGCACTCCTGGTGTGTTCACCGTCATCAACCCACCAGGTGATCAGTCAGGAGGGCGTTGAAAAGATCTGGCTTTTCGAGGTGCACGGCATGGGCGCATCCGGGCACCACAGCCAGCCGAGCACCGGGGATGGTCGTCCAAAGCGTCTCCGGCTCGCTAAAGCGGTAGGAGCGGTCGCCGTCACCCCAGAGCACCAGCGTCTGCGAGCGGATTTGCGAAAGGTGTGCAACGCCCGACCATGACGCCATTGCAGCGAGGCCCGCGTCCATGGCCTGGGCGGATGCCTCTTCAGCGATCTCGGCACAACCCGCGTATGTGGGTGATGCTTCTCCAGCCCGAAACCACGTGGCCGAGATCCGGCGCGCACACACCGCTGCGCCTTCCCGGCGGACGCGTTGGCGGGTCTCGGCCAGTGTCTCAAAGCGACCTGGGAGTTCGCCGCGTGGGCCGGTGCCATAGAGCACCAGCTTTGCGACAAGGGACGGCGCCCGCGCCACGATTTCCTGCGCGATCATGCCGCCCATGGAGTGACCGACGAGGTGGAAGCGGTCGATGCCGTCCTTCGTCAGGTCTTGCAACACGCTCTCGGCAAACCCCGCGATCGTCTCGGGCGCCCGTTCAGCGCTGCGTTCGGCAAAGCCCGGCAACGTGACCGCGACGGCGCGAAGCTCCGGTGCGATGGCGTCGATCTGCCCCAGCCACTGGCGGGCCCCACCGAGGAAGCCGTGGACGAAGACGACGGTTTCGACCATGCCCTGACAGCTCCACGGCTTGCCCGGTGCGGACCGGCTCCCACCGCACCCGTGCACGCCTCAAGTGAACCAGCCCGGCCGGCAACTACGTCCGGCGACCGCCCTGGACGATGCGATCCAGGATCATGGCACAGAAAAGAATGGCAAAACCCGCCAGAATGCCTTGACCGACGTTGGCATACTGCAACGCCTCCAGAACGTCCTCCCCGAGCCCTTTGGCGCCGATCAGCGAGGCGACCACGACCATCGCGAGGCTGAGCATGATCGTTTGATTGATGCCGGCGCGGATGGAGGGGCTTGCAAGCGGCAAGTCCACCCGCGTCAGCAGATACCAGTTGTTCGCCCCGAACGAGATCGCGGCCTCACGCACACTCTCCGGCACACCGCGCAATCCGAGGACAGTTAGGCGAACCACCGGTGTTCCGCCGAAGATCATGGTCGTGACGACGGCAGCTGGCTTTCCGGTGCCGAAAAAGGCGATGACCGGGATCATGAAGACGAACGCCGGCATCGTCTGCATGAAGTCCATGATCGGCTGGATGAATGAATAGAGCCTTGGTCGGCGGGCGCAGAACATGCCGAGTGGGATGCCGATGACAATCGACAGGCAGGCCGCAGTGCCGAGCAGGGCAAGCGTGGTCATTGCCTTCTCCCAGAAGCCAAGCAGGCCCATGTAGGAGAGGAACGCGCCGCAGCAGATCGCCGTCCGCACCCCCGCAGAAAGCCAGGTCAGAAGGATCAGGACACCCGCTATGACCATCCAGGGTGTCTGCACGAAAATCAGCTCCAGGCCGTCGAGCAAAGCACGAATGCCGTAGGTGATGGCGTCGAAAAGAACCTCACCGTTCAACACGGCAAACGAGAAGAAGTTTTCGACGTAGGAAATGCTGATCAGGCGGATGTCGCGATGGGTCGGAAACTCTGCCAGGAACGTGTAGGCGCCGGGGAAGCTGTAGTGCACGACGGTCGCCGCCACGATCAGGACGGAAAACACGGCACTGATAACAATGTGTCGCAGGGGCATCCCGGAGGGGATGGAGCGATCCGACAGCCAGTCGGAGAAGCGACCCTCAAGAAGCGTGTTTGCGCAAACGGCCTGCACCGACTAGACCGCCCGCAGCAACGCCAGTTCGTGGATGCGTTGTCCGTCGACGATGTTGAAGATGTTCACGAGCAGGTAGGCGGAGACACCCAGCATCACGAACCCGAAGCCGAGCAGCACGTTGCCGAAGATGTCGATCATGCCGCCCA
>CAZGNQ010000321.1:3858-4237 GCA_964527285.1 uncultured Hyphomicrobiales bacterium
CCCCACCGAGCGCAATCCAGACGCCCTGCTCCTCGATTGCCTGCGCATCCAGACGAATGCCGCCGATCGCCGCCTCAAGCGAGTCCACGGTCCGGCGGTAGACATCAACTTTGTCTGAACCGGATTCTATCGCGGCTTCGAGTTGCTGGCGGCGCAGGTCCAACGTGCCTTCAATTGAGGCGATCCGGTCACGGGCATCGGCGGCGAGATCACCGAACGCCCCACGGACGATCTGCACGTAGGCGAAGGTCTCGACGATGAGGAATGCGAGGGCCCAATTCCAAAGACTGCGGGCGCCGAACCAAATTGGGCCAAAAACGCCGGCCCAGAGATTAAAGGACCATGTGAACGACGATGATGCGCCGATCCGGTCGAACTC
>CAZGNQ010000322.1:0-4215 GCA_964527285.1 uncultured Hyphomicrobiales bacterium
CAGGGAGGCCAGCGCCACCAGCGCGATCGCGAGCAACAGGCTGTTGCCTGACCTCGTGCTGTTCATCAGCGAGTACGTGTTGCCGATGCCGGACATCGCAATCACGTTGACGACGAGCCCGATGGCGCACAGCAGCACCGCCGTCATCGTCATATTTTTCGCCCCCAGCACGCAGGCCTCAAGGATCGCGACAGGCCCCATAGGCGCGCGCGTCAGCCAGGACGAGGCGATCACGGCCAGGATGCAGCTGCCGGCGGCATAGGTGGGCGTGAAGCCTGCGATCAGCAGATAGATGAGCGTTGAGATCGGGATGAGAAACGGCAGGCCGCCGTTCCGCATCAACTCGATCACGCCGGGCGCGTCCTCCGTGGCGATCTCCACGCCCGTGCGCCGCGCCTCAATGCGCACAAAAAAGCCGATGGAGGCGAAATAGAGCACGGCCGGCAGCACGCTGACCGCAATGATGGTGGTGTAGGGGATCTGCGTGTAGCTCGCCATCACGAACGCGCCTGCGCCCATGATAGGGGGCATGAGCTGCCCGCCGGTGGACGCGGCTGCCTCCACGCCGGCTGCGAACTTCGGCGGGAAGCCGGCGCGCTTCATCAGCGGAATGGTGATGACGCCTGTCGATGCCGTGTTGGCAACGGCAGAGCCCGAGATTGTGCCGGTGAGCGCCGATGCCACGACGGCGACGAGCCCCGGGCCGCCCTGCACGCGGCCTGCCACCGCGCGCGCCAGCGCGATGACGAAATCGCCACCGCCGGACCTCAGCAGAAATGCGCCAAACAGGATGAACATGAAGACGAACGACGAGGAGATGCGCGCAATCGAGCCGAAAATACCGTCATCGCCGTAGATGGAGCGGAACAGGATGGTCTCGCTCGACAGCCCGGCAAACTTGAAGACTCCGGAGATGTGCTGTCCCCAGAACGCCACGTAGCTGAGCGCCAGCACGATCAGCACGGGGATGATAAAACCCGTCGTGCGGTGGGTGTAGACCAAGGCGCCCAGCACCACGAGGCCGCCGGCAATCCATTCAGGCCACTGCAACTCAACGCCGCGCGCGTAGACGGCGTCCTCCGCGGCGATCATGTACAGCGAGGCGCTCGCCACCAGCAGGGCCAGGATGAGATCGCCGGAGCGCGCCGCCGTTCGCCAGGCGCTGCCGGCAGTGATAGGCGGCAGCATCAGCGCGCACAGGATGACAAAGCCGGCAAAGTGGATTGCGTTGCGCCAGAGCCCGCTGAAGGCGGCGAAGATGTTGAAATAGATGTGGATGCCGGCGATGGCGACGGCCACGAGGAAGATGGTCCAGTCGCGCACGCTGCCGCCGAGCGGCAGCCGGCCGGCCTCAGTGCCTTCCGGGCGTGGATTGTCGCGTGTGGCCGCTGGCGCGTTGCCCGCGGTGTCGATCCCGGTCACAGCGGCCAAGCCCGTCTCCCTTGCCGTTTTCGACCAAGGGATCATCGCGGCGGGCGCAGGTCAACCGGGTGGAGCGCGGGTCAGTTGAGGTCAGCGGACGCCAGCCAGCACCGGCCCCACGCCGAAACGCCGCGCATGCCTTCAGCACGGTTGAGCCCCATCACGAAAAACCGTTATCACCGTGTGCAAAAGCCGTCGCACGCGCTGCCCGACGCCCGGGCCCCACACGCGCGGCACGTTGGGCGCAGGGCAGGGTACGGCATGGCGAAAGTCTTCATTTCCTACCGGCGCGAGGACACGGGGCTGATCGCCGGGCGCATCTTTGAAAAACTGGAAGGCGCGCTCGGCAAGGGTCACGTCTTCTACGACATCGATGCGATGCCGTTTGGCGTTGATTTCGTGGAGCACATCGACCGGTGGGTGAGCGAGGCGCAGGTGGTGCTGGCGCTGGTGGGCAAGTCCTGGCTGACCTGCAAGGATGAGCATGGCCGGCGTCGGCTGGATGATCCGAATGACTTTGTCCGCCTGGAGATCGAGGCGGCACTGCGGCGCGGCATCCCGCTCGGCGCGGTGCTGATCGGTGCCCCCATGCCACGCGCGCCTGAGTTGCCCGAAAGCCTCGCGCCCTTCTGTCGGCGCCATGCGACGACGGTGGACCCGGGGCGGGATTTCCACACGCACATGGACCGCCTGATCACCGATGTGCGCCGGCACCTGGAGGGCGGCGCGACGACGACGAACACGGCCCACCCGGCGACGAAGCCGCAGCAGGCGGAGACGAAGGCGGCGGCGCCCGTGCAGCCTGCCAAGCCGAAAGCGGCTGGCGGGCCGAGCCCGGCGAAGCCAAAAGCGGCTGCAAAGCCATCAGCCACGCCGCCTAAAGGCGCGGGGGGTGGTCCATTGGGCACAGCGTCGGGTGGCGCGAAATCCGATGAAGCGCAGGGGAAATCGTGGAGTGGGTTGCTCGGCGAGTTCAATCTGTTTGGCAGTCGGCCGACGCCGGACCCGCTGCTTGTTCAACCCGAGCCCTTCCCCTTTGCACCGTCTCTTAAACCGCCAACCACAGGGGAGCCCGCGAACCCGAACCCGGCCAAGACTTTAGAGGGTCACAGCGATCCTGTCATCGCGCTTGCTATCAGTCCGGACGGGCGGCAGTTGCTGTCAGGCGACGTCAGGGACGGGTTGATCGTCTGGGACGCGGCGTCTGGTCGTCAGTTGGCGCAGGTACGCGACGTCAGCCCCTACTCCATCGATACTCGCGGCACTGAAGCCCTCATCGGCGGTATCGGCGGGGCCATCGATATCGTGTCAATCCCGGACGGAAAGCGCGTTCGCAGCCTTGTAAAACGCAACAGGCTGACATCCAAAGCAGCTTGGATGCCGGACGGTGCCAGCGTAATTATCGTGACCGAGGGGCATTGGCTGGAGCGGCGCGACGCGCGCACCGGAGCAGAACTTTGGCGCGTCCGCCTGCCGTCGCCGCCCGAAGAGGATTCTTATATTTATGCTCTGGCTGTGTCTCCCGATGGTCGACGGGTGGTCGCCGGCGGATTCAACAAAATCTATTCTCTCCACGACACATCGACCGGGCGCCTCCTGTGCCAGCGCAAGACCTCGGGCGGAACTGCGGATTGCTCAGCGTTCTTCCAGGACAACGATGGGCTCGCACTCATGGATGGGGACGATATCCGGCTGGTGACATCGGATGACCTGAGCCAGGACTGGCACGGGACTGGTTGTCTGAAGGGTCACAGCGACGAGATTGCGAGCCTTGCGCTCTCGCCGAATGGGCGTTGGCTGGTGTCAGGCAGTAGGGACAAGACGGTGCGCGCCTGGGACATGCAAGCGGGCGGTGAGAGTACCATTCTTGGAAGACACAACGAAGTCGTCAGGTCCGTCGCCGTTTCGCCGGACGGGCGATGGGTGGCGTCTGCCGGAGGGGCCGTCGTCGGCGGAAAAGACTTCACTATCCGCACGTGGCCGCTGCCGGCATGAGGTGCGTCCGGCGACAGTGATCGGCAACGCCTACGCACACCCCAACGCGTAAGCTATTCCCTAGCCGCTCAGGCCCGGCCAGTTCTGCTCGCCGCGCTTGATGTTGCGGTCGACGGCCTTCAGCCAGCTCGCCCGCACGCTCTTGTTGTAATTCAGGTAGAGCTTACCCTTGTGCACCGTCCACGCCACCGGATCGCCCTTGGCGGTGTAGTTGCGGCTCACAGCCCAGGCGCAATAGCCGCCGAACTGGGGCTCATACTTCGCCGGCTCGGCCAGGAACGCATCGCGGTTTGCGGCGGTGGCGAAGCGCCATTTCACGCCCTGGTGCGTGATCTCGAAGTCCTTGCTGCCGCGCACGGCGCGCTTGCGCGTGAAGAATGCCACCGGGTCATAGCCGCCGACGGCGACCCCCTTGACGATGCCGGTGAAGACCTTCGGGCCAGCCAGCGCCGGCTGGCCGCTGACGGCGAAGAGCAGGACGGCTGTGAGCGCCAATGCGGCGGCGGTTGCGGACGTGAGATTGGCGAGTTCGCGCAGCGCGCGGTGAAGTGCGGTCGATTTCATGGGATGAACCTCATGGCATCTGGGTTGTCTGATCCGACGTCTGCGAAATGGACTGCGTCGCCGCGCAATGCCACGCACAAGTGGACACGAGCGCGTGAGCGTCGTTTCTGTAACGCGCCCCTGCGGGGCCCGATCCGCGGCTCGGCCGCGAGCCGCAGTCGCGGCCTCAGCGTCGCTGCGCTCCGCTGAAGTGGTGGCCCGAACAGGCGCGACAGCCTGAATTCGGCACTCCAC
>CAZGNQ010000323.1:0-4184 GCA_964527285.1 uncultured Hyphomicrobiales bacterium
GACCCGAATGTGACGCTGGCGCACATGTCGGAAAGCATTGGCCGCGCAACGCTCCGCCCACTGAAGGTGCCGAAAGAGCATTACCCGCGCGAGTGGTCGCCCATTGCGGCGGCCCGCTTCCGCGCCGACATCGCGTTCATTGCGGACACATTCCAGCTCAGCACCTGGGAGATCCTGGATGCCTGTGCCATCGCGACGGGGCTGCTGATCAATATGACGTCCGAGGTGCTTCATCCCGCGATCGGCGCACAGCTCGCGCTGGAGATTATGGTGGGGAGTTCGCGCATGACCCCCATAACTGACCGCGACTGGTTTGCCGGCGGTTGAACCGCGCCAGCCAGTTTCGAGGTGGCCTGGAGCGCTAAAACCTGGAGCGCTAAAGCCCGGACGTCATGAGCTTCGAGCCCTTGCGCGCACTGTTCACGTCCGCAATGCACGTACTGGCCCGGCAGGGCGTAATGGGGTCAGAAAACGGGATGGATGTCGCTGCGCACGAACCGCACGCGGCGATGGACGTGCGCATTCATCGCAAAGCCAAGCGCAACCATCACCGTGATCATGAACGTGCCGCCATGCGAGATCAGCGGCAGCGGTGCGCCAACAACGGGCAGCAGGCCAAGCACCATCGCAACGTTGACGAACGTGTGCACGAAAATCAGCACGCAGGTTCCGCCGGCCAAGAGCCGGGCAAAATGGCTGGCACACCTTAGCGCGATCACGAGCAGCATCAGGAAGAGGGCCGCGTAGAGCCCCAGCACCGTCACGCTGCCCACAAACCCAAACTCCTCCGCGATCATTGGAAAAATGAAATCGGTGTGGTTCTCCGGCAGGAACCCGAGTTGGCTTTGCGTGCCGCGCAAAAGGCCTTTGCCGTTGAGCCCACCGGCTGCGATGGCAATTTTCGATTGCAGGATCTGATAGCCCGAACCAAGCGGATCGAGTTCAGGCTGAAGGAAGGTGAGAACACGCTGGCGCTGATACCCTTCCAGTTGCGTCCAGACGAGCGGCAGCGCCGCCAGCACGCCCACACCGCCCGCCAGAAAATACCACCAACTCACCCCGGCCAGGAAGAGGATGGACAGCCCCGTCAACGCGAGCAGCACGCTTGTGCCGAGGTCTGGTTGCGGCAGGATGAGAGCCACGGGCGCAGCGACAAGCGCGAGCGGTATTGCCACCAGCACCGGCCGCGACATCCGAGCGATCGGGACCCATTGGAAGTAACGGGCGATGGCCAGGATGACGGCCACCTTCATGAATTCCGAAGGCTGGATCGTGACAGGGCCGACCATGATCCAGCGCGTGGCACCGCCGAATGCCGTGCCGAACACGGGCACAAGAGCCAGCGCGACCAGTGCGAGCGCATAGAGCGGGTAGGCAAGCGACATCCACAGGCGCAGCGGGACGGCCGTGATGGCAAAGATCAGCCCGAGCCCCGCGAGAAAGCGCAGCACATGGCTCTCCGCACGCGGAGAAAAGGTGCCACCGGTGGAAGAATAAAGGGCCACGGCGCCAACTGCGGCCAGGCTTGCAATGATGGCCAGCAGCAACCAGTGCACCGACCAGAGGCGGGCTGCGATGCTGGCGGGTCCTTTTTCGCTGGCGCTGCCGTGTGAGCCCGCCAGATGCCAACCCGCAGGACGTGTTAAACCGCCAGCTCTCACAGCCGCATCATCGCTGTGGGGATGCGTGCGGCCCAACGCCGACCTGGGCGCCGGGCGGGACGCAGCATGGTTTGCCGGGCGGTGTCCCGGATGGGCCGCACCTTCGCCCGGCCCCGGTCCGGTGCTGTCGTGCGCAAGCGTCATGTGCGCCCCCCAGCCGGGGGCTCAACACGCGCCTCGCGGGCCGTGCTGGCCTCACGCGCTGGCGCAGGGCCGGGCCGGCGGCGCGGATGCGGCGCTGGCGGTTGTGTTTCCGGCCCTTTCGTAATGGCACCTGACGCCAGCACGATGCGCAGCAGATCACGCGCCAGCGGTGCCGCAGCCTTGCTGCCGCCGCCTCCGTTCTCCACAATCACCGAAATCGCAACGCGCGGGCGGTCTGCCGGGGCATAACCGACAAACAACGCATGTGGAGCGGGCGTCACCGTTCGCCCGTTGACGCGCCGGGCCTGGACTTGCGCCGTGCCGGTTTTGCCGGCCATCTGGATGCCGTTGAACCAGAGCGCCGCCCGCCGCGCGGTGCCCGCGCCCTCATTGACGACGCCCCAAAGCCCACGGCGGACGGCCGCGAGATGCGCAGGGTCGATGTCCAACGCCGGCCAGCGTGATTGCAGGCGATCGGTGGTGAGGCGTGGGGACACCAACGTGCCACCGGCCACGCGCGCTCCCATGACCGCCAGTTGCAGCGGTGTCGTCAGCACATAGCCCTGCCCGATCGCCGCCAGCAGCGTCTCGCCGCCGAACCACCGCCGCCCGAGATTGCCCTGCTTCCAGCCCGGTGTCGGCATCACACCCTGACGTTGGTTGCTCAGTTCGAAATCATGCATCACGCCGAGCCCCAGCCGCTCGCCCATCGCCGCCAGCCGGCTGATGCCCAATTCCTCTGCCAGCTTGTAGAAATAAACGTTGCAGCTCTCGCGCAGCGCCCGATGCAGATTGACCCGCCCGTGGCCAGCGCCGTTCCAGCATCGAAACGTCTGGCCGGCCAATTCATGGGAGCCGTTGCAGCGCAGAATTGTGCGTGGCATTACAATGCCGGCCTCGAGCCCTGCCAGTGCAGAAACGATCTTGAAGGTGGAGCCTGGCGGGTACTCACCTCGCACGGTCTTGTCGATGAGCGGGCGGCCCGGCGTCGTGCGCAACTTCCGCCACTCCGCCGGTGTGATCCCACCTTCGAATTGGCCCGTGTCCAGGGAGGGCGCAGAAGCCATGGCGATGATCGCGCCTGAGTGCACATCCATGATGACGCTCGCAGCCCGCCCCGCCCGGCGCACGCGCGACAGGACCTGCGCCTGCAAGGCTGCGTCGACGGTCAACGAGACGTCACGCCCCGGGATGGGCATGCGCTCGTCAATGTCACGAACGAAGCGCCCGCGCGCATCCACCTCGCGACGCACCGCACCGCCGCGCCCGCGCAGCGTCTGTTCACGGCCCTCTTCAACACCGATCTTGCCGATGCGCATGCCCGGCAGGTGAAGGGCCGGATCGCCGTCGATGGGAAACCGCTCCACGGCACCGAGGAAGCCGACCATATGGCCCATCGCCGCCGTGTGGCCATAAATGCGGTTCTGGCGCTCGACCGGCTGAACGCCCGGAAGATCCGGCGCGAGGGCGCTCAGCCGCGCAAACGCATCCCAGTCCAGGGCCACATCCACCGGAATGGGCAGCAAGCCCGGCTGGCGGCGCGCCTGGGCCAGCACGCGCGCGACCGCCTCATCCGGAACGTCAATCACCGCCCGCAACCGCTCCAACACCTCGCGGACATCGCCTGCGAAACCGGGCACGATATCAAGGCTGCGCACGGTCTCATTGCCCGCAAGGAGGCGGCCGCGCACATCGCGGATCTGCCCGCGCACGGGCGCCACCGGCATGACGCGAATGCGGTTTTCGTCGGCGAGCGGGGCAATGCGGGCAGACTTGTTCACCTGCAGGTCGTGCAGTTTCGCAACGAGCAGCCCCATCAGACCCATCTGGCCGGCCCCGAGCAGCAATGCGCGACGCGTGAATGTGGGCCCAAGCGATTGGTCGTGTTCGTGCGCGCCAGAAGTCAGCGACTTGATTGTGCCGCGCCCACCCGCCGGCTTCACCGGGTCACTCATGGACGATGGCCTCCCGGCCCTGTCGCCACGGCGGTCAGCGGGTCGCCCTTGGCGTCCACCGCTTCAGGCTGGTGCCCCGCGATGCGCCCGGTGCGGGAAAAGGCGGTGCCCCCTGGGGAAGTGCGCTCGCGACGGGAACCCACAGCGGTGAAAGGTGCAGCCAGCAGATCAACGAAAGCAACAACCAATGGGCTCACGGCTGCCGCCATGACACCGGCCTGCAAGAAGGGGCCGGGTGCCGGCCAGGTGGCGAGATATGCCGCTGTCAGGCCGTAGGCGATGGCACAGCATACGACGATCGTGCACGCGACAATGATCGTTCGCATGAGCCAGGACACGTCCACAGCGGGCGTTCTCGTGTCTGCGCCCGCCAGCGCACGCCCGGTTAACGCCGACGACGCCGCTGACCACCGGGCGGAGCGCG
>CAZGNQ010000324.1:0-4175 GCA_964527285.1 uncultured Hyphomicrobiales bacterium
AGGTCCGGTAAAAGACCGGGCAGACGGGCTGCCAGCATGGATTTGCCTGAGCCGGGTGGACCTGTCATTAATAGATTATGGCCTCCTGCCGCCGCAATCTCCAGAACGCGCTTCGCCGATGACTGTCCCTTCACATCGCTTAAGCATGGCCCGTAAGGTTTGCGCACAGCAAGCTTGGGTTCCGGCTGGGCCAAACTCTGCGTCCCTCGGAAATGATTAATTAGGCTATGCAAATGGCCCGCAGCGAGGATCTCCATATCGGCGGAGGCCCAGACGGCTTCGGATCCGTTGGCTTCGGGGCAGATCAAGCCTTTGCCGAGCGCCGAAGCCCCGACGGCGGCCGGCAAAACGCCAGGAACGCCGGCGATCCGCCCATCGAGACCCAACTCGCCGAGGGCACAATAGTTATCAAGGACCGTCGGCGGCAGGACGCCTGATGCCGCCATAAGCGCGAGTGCAATGGGAAGATCGAAATGGCTTCCCTCTTTGGGAAGGTCAGCTGGCGCAAGATTAACCGAAATGTGCTGTGGCGGCAGCCCGAGCCCCAGTGCGTAAAGCGCGCCTCGCACCCGCTCACGGCTTTCGGCGACGGCTTTGTCCGGCAGACCGACAATCAGAAACGCCCACTGCCCTGGCGAAAGCTGGACCTGAATATCGACCGGCCGAGCGTCAATACCAACGAGAGCCAGGGAGGACATCTGCGCGTACATCACTAATCCCCACTCGACACCCGGCATCCGCTGGCGACCGCATCCGCAACCTACAACCACCTCGCCGCCCAACGCGAACATTAATAGAATATAAAGAGATCAAACGCAAGTGCTCAGTTGCGCTCCAGGCGGTTAAGCACAGCTGCCCAGAACAGTGACGCCGCATTGATGCCGGTAAAACACTCGAGTTCGCGGACGCCCGTCGGTGAGGTCACATTAATTTCTGTTAGGTAGGGACCGATAACGTCGATCCCGGTCAACAGCAGGCCACGCTCACGAAGGAAGGGCCCTAGTCGGCCGCAGATTTCGCGATCTCTCTCCGTCAGATCCGTCGCCACCGCTTTTCCGCCAACATGCATGTTCGAGCGGGTTTCGCCGTCCTGAGGTAGGCGGTTGATCGCACCCGCCACCTCACCGTCAATAAGAAGGATACGCTTATCGCCCTCTTGGACTTCTGGTCTGTATTGCTGGATCATGAGCGGCTCACGGCTCATGGACTGAAACATCTCGATCAATGCATTCAAATTGAGTTTGTTGTCCGTAATGCGGAAGATGCCAGCCCCGCCGTTTCCATAGAGCGGCTTTACGATCACATCTCCGTGGCGAGCGTGGAATGCGGCGATGTCTTTGGCTTCGCGCGCGATCATCGTCGGCGGCATTAAGTCAGCGAATTCAAGTATCGACAGCTTTTCCGGTGCATTGCGCACATGGAAGGGATCGTTGACGACAAGCGTTTTGCCGGCAAGCCGCTCCAGAAGATGCGTGGTGGTGATGTAAGCCATGTCGAATGGCGGATCCTGGCGCAGCAGGACGCAATCCACGGTGGCCAGATCGACCGTTGCTGGCTGTCCCAAGGTCACGTGGTCATTGGGAACATCGCGAACCTCTATTGCCCTGCCGGTTGCAAAAAGTCTGCCCTCGTCCAGACAAAGCGTTTCTGGCGTGTAATAGAATATCTCTAAGCCACGTTCCTGCGCTTCGAGCAGCAGCGCAAAGGTTGTATCCCCAGCAATCTGGATGGATGTGATCTCATCCATCTGTACCGCGATCCGCATGACATCTCTCCTGAAGCGCTCACGCTAACGTCCGGCCATGACCGCGCGATGCAACTGTTTTTGCCAATACCCATGCGTTCAAACGTTATGGCAGCCCAACATGAGAGCTGCTTTCCTGGCTTGCTCCAGATCGCCGTTTCGTCGCGGCCGGGACTTGCGGTGTTCCAGCTCTGACATTCGCCTCGCTCTCTTCCGCAGCGGGCGTCCGAACAACTCAGGACCATTCCCACTCAAGACAGCCGATCAAGGTTTGCCCTGCCAGAAGCGGGCGGCACTCCGGCATTAGCCGTGCCAAGTCAGAATGCGTTCTTGCAATGGTCGATGTGGCCCAGGTGGCGCGCTCGCATGATGTCGAACCGCATTGCGGGCGCCCGCGCAGGCCCACGGCCGCGCTCAGGCAACGCACGGCGCACCCAGTGCAGCGCCGCCGCCCGAACCCGCGCCATCTGGCCGACGGAGACCTCCGGATCAAGCGTGTGCATCACTCTGCGCGACTTCACCTCCAGGAAAACCAACCGGCCGTTGCGACTGGCGATCAAATCAACCTCGCCGAATGGCGTACGCGCCCGACGCGCGTGCAGCCGGTAACCGCGCAACAAAAGAATGATGGCACAAAGCGCCTCTCCGACGAGCCCAAACCGGTATGCCGCGCGCCGTTTCGCCGTGTCGGACGTCGGTGCGTGAACCGGCGCAAGCGTCCTTAACTTCCCGGCGGCGCCCCAAGAGCCAGCCGTCTGGCGGCCTCGCAGATCTCTGTGCGTCATGTCGTATCCGCCTCTGTGTCTTTGATACGCAGCGCCTGCGCGTAGACCATCTTGCGGGCCAGTCCCGTGCGGGTGCTGACGCTGGCCACGGCGTCACGCAGCGTTTGCTCCGAGAGTGCATCACGCAAAAGATGGTCAAGCTGTTCAGACGGTTCGGGCTCTTCCCCCGCGCTGACTTCACAGTCCGTTGAACCGGTCGCATCCTCTTTGGACGGAGCGCTACCGACCCCGGCGATAGTGACAACCAGTTCACCCTTGAGGTGCGAACGCCCAACAATGGCTGCGATTTCGCTCAGCGACCCTCGGATATGCTCTTCGTGACGCTTCGTCAGTTCACGCGCCACGGCTGCGGGACGATCACCCAACACGGTTCTGGCATCGTCCAGCATCGCAGCAAGCCGGTGAACCGTCTCAAAAAAGACGAGCGTCACCCCCAGCCCCGAGAGCTCGCCCAGACGCCGGACGCGCGCCGCCTGGCGTGGCGGCAAGAAGCCGGCAAAGAGAAAAGCATCGGTCGGCAACCCACTGGTGCACAGGGCGTCGAGAGCCGCGCTGGCGCCCGGAATGGCTGTTACGGCGTGCCCGCCCGAGATCACATCGCGCACCAGCTTGAACCCGGGGTCGGAGACCAGCGGCATTCCGGCATCGCTCACCAGTGCTATCCTGCGCCCCTCCTCAAGATCCGACAGAATGCGCGGTCGGACCCGTTCAGCCCGATGCTCTTCGTAGACCTGCAGCGGAGCGCGGAGCCCGAAGTGGGCAAACAGCTTGGACGTCCGCCGTGTATCCTCGCAGTAGACGACATCGACGCCGGAGAGGATCGCGACCGCCCGCAAAGTGGCGTCACCCAGATTACCAATTGGCGTCGCCACGAGATAAAGCCCGGGGCTCACTGGTGTCGCCCGCTGGCGACGCAGTTCGGCCAGGACGGCGGCCTCGATCGGGTCGGCACGCTCCGATCGATTGGCGCCATCAAGGGCGAGGTCGGTCGGTGTGTTTGGCGCCATCACGCAAACCTGTTCAGAACCCGACGTCCGGAGCCGGCAGCAACTGCGCTCCTTCGGACCAACGGACCATGCGGACCCGCGCGAAATCTAGGCAGGCTGCGGACCGCCGCCAACATCTGAACGTTAACAGAACAAAATGCGATGGCAAGTCCCGCCGGGACCCAATCTTCGTTGGGCAGCCTCACCAGGCGGGCGCCGTGGCCCAGGCGCCGCTTGCCGGCCAAAAACCTGGGCGTACAGGTGCCGCCATTTGACAATTCTGCGTCGGGCACCCGCTATGTGTTGCGTGTCGTGGCCCGAATCTCACCACAACGCCATGGGACGTGCGGGATGGTCGGGCACGGGTGACGATAACGCGTTCGACGATGATGCTGGCCAAGCCATCCGCGGGCCGTGGCGTTGCGCAGGTCAAGCCCTCGCGCAAGTATGTTGCGATTCGAGCACACACCGGAACGCACGTCATGACGAGGCGATCCACTGCCGCGAGGTAAAACCTGTGACGCGCTCGCATGGTTTGTGGCGCGAAGGCCCGCGAGCGGTATGTCGCTGCATCACGGCGCGAGGGACCTGCGGGACCCTCAAGACGAAGAACACACGCCCCGGGTCTGCACCGGTGAGCGATCAACGCGCAAGGTCAAG
>CAZGNQ010000325.1:0-4163 GCA_964527285.1 uncultured Hyphomicrobiales bacterium
AGCCAGTGGTCGAGCGGAAGGACCCAGCGCGCTGGGTGAGGTCGCAGGTTGACCCGTTGCGGACAAACGTGTGTCGAGATCCAAGACGCCGATCCGTTGCACGCGTTCAGGCGGCAGTTTCATTGAAAAAGCCCAGCAGGCTTGCTTTCGACGGTGGTATGACCAGGACCGCCGCGATGTCACAAGGCTGAAACACGAGCGCGTTACCTCAAACATGTAATCGATTACACGGTAGGTTTGGGTGTAGCCGGCATGCAGCGAGCGACGATCAGTCAGGTGGCGAGGGCAGCGGGGTGTTCCACCGCCACGGTGAGCCGTGTCATCAATGGTGCGGCGTCGATCAGTCCTGAGTTGCGCTCCGCAGTCAAAGACACCATTCGCCGGCTCGGTTACCGCCCGAGCGCGGTCGGACGCAGCCTCAAGACGCGACGCTCGCGCTCGATCGGCTGCATCATCCCCTCGCTCACCAACCCTGTCTTTGCGGCCTCGGTTTCCGGGATCGAAGCTGTTGGCCGGCGGAGTGGCATGTCGGTGCTGTTGTCGGCCACCGAATACGATGCGGCGCGCGAGCGCGAAGCGATAGAGACCCTGCTGGCGCGCGACGTCGATGGCTTGATCCTGACGGTGACCAACCCCGACAGCAGCGAAGCGCTCGACCTGCTGGATGCCGAGCGCGTGCCATACGTTCTGATTTACAACGAGCCGCGGGACCGCGATCGCGCGGCGGTCACTGTCGACAACGCGGCCTCGACACAACGCCTGGCGGAGCGCTTGATCGCCGCCGGACATCGACGCGTCGGCTTCGTCGCCGGGCGCTTTGCGTCTTCGGACCGCTCGCGCCGGCGTTATCAGGGCTATCGGAACGCGATGGCCAAGGCCGAACTTGCAGCGCTTCCGGTGATCGAGGTCGACTACCTCGCGACATCGGACACGCACCGCGAGGACCTGGCCCGTCGGCTCGTTGCCGTGGGCGAGCCGACGGCGTTGATGTGCTCCAACGATCTGCTGGCAATCTCGATCATTTCGGCCGTTCGCGCCATGGGGCGGCGGGTTCCGGACGACGTCTCGGTCACGGGGTTCGACGGCATCGCGCTTGGTGCGATGGTCTCGCCCGCCCTGACGACCGTCGATCAGCGCCCGGGCGACATGGGCCGGCGCGCCGCAGAACGGCTGCTGGCCGGCCTGGAGGCGGGCGGGGAGATTACGCCCGACGTTGAATTTCTCGAGTTCGAATTCCGCCCGGGGGCAACGCTCGCCTCACCCCCGGATCGGAACCTCAGAAGCGAGGCGAGCGCCCTAGTAACCCCTTCCAAATCGCCAAATTCGAAGGAGTAAGCGTCATGGTACGCATGCGTCACCTGTTTGCAATGACTGGCCTTGTCGCCGGTCTGACCGCCTTCGCGTGCCAGGCCGTCGCCGAGCAGGCCATCTGCTACAACTGCCCACCGCAGTGGGCGGACTGGAAGTCGCAACTTGAGGCGGTCAAAAAGGCCACTGGCATCTCGATGCCACACGACAACAAGAACTCCGGCCAAACGCTGTCGCAGCTCATTACCGAGAAAGCGAACCCGGTCGCTGACATCGCTTACTACGGTGTGACATCGGGCATCAAAGCGAAGGCAGCCGGCGTGACGCAAGCCTACAAGCCGGAAGGTTTCGACGAGATCCCGGAGGGCCTGAAAGACCCGGAAGGCCATTGGTTCACGACCCACTTCGGTTCGCTCGGATTGTTCGTGAACGTCGATGCACTCGGCGGCGCCCCGGTTCCGCAGTGCTGGGCTGATCTCCTCAAGCCGGAATACAAAGGCATGGTCGGCTATCTCGATCCGTCCAGCGCCTTCGTCGGCTATGCCGGCGCCGTTGCGGTCAACCGTGCGCTTGGTGGCTCGCTCGACAACTTCGACAAGGGCATCGAGTTTTTCCAGGCGCTCAAGGCCAACGACCCGATCGTGCCGAAGCAGACGTCCTATGCACGTGTCGTATCGGGTGAAATCCCGATCCTGTTCGACTACGACTTCAACGCCTACCGCGGCAAATATACCGAGGAAGGCAACTTTGAGTTTGTGCTGCCGTGCGAAGGCACCGTCGTCGTGCCGTACGTCCAAAGCCTCGTGAAGAACGCGCCGAACATGGAAAACGGCAAGCGTGTGCTCGACTTCATCATGTCGGACGCGGGCCAGACCGTGTGGACGAACGCTTTCCTCAAGCCGGCCCGCCCGATCGCGTTGCCGGAAGACGTGGCGTCCAAGTTCCTGCCGGACAGTGAGTACGAGCGCGCCACGCCGCTCGACTACGCCAAGATGGAGCAGGTCCAGAAGGGCTTTGCCGACCGCTACCTCGCGGAAGTCCGCTAAGCGCCTCTTGGGCAAGACAAGCGGCCGATGCCGATCGACACCAGGGCGTTTCGTCCTGGTGTTTTCCTCCGCGCCCAGCTCCGGTACTCATCATGTCCAACACGCGGTTTTCGCTGTTTTTGATCCTGCCTGCGCTGACGGTCTGCGTAGCGTTCTTGCTCCTGCCAATGGCGCAGCTCGTCCTTGTCAGTCTCCAGGATGGGCAGATGGCGGATGGCACGTTTGCGGCCACCTATCGCGAAATGCTGACAACGCCGCGCTACCTGTCGAGCCTGCTTTCGACCGTGCTGCTTTCGCTGCTGGTCACGATCGTGACGCTGATCCTTTCGACACTCAGCGGGCTGCTGCTCGTGCGCCACCGGTTCCCGGGCCGAAATGTCCTGACGGCACTCCTCACGTTTCCACTCGTTTTTCCCGGCGTGGTCGTCGGCTTCATGGTGATCATGCTGGGTGGGCGTCAGGGGCTCCTCGCGCAGACGTCCATGGCCTTCGACAGCGGGCGGATCACCTTCGCCTATTCCATGGTGGGCCTCTTCGTCGGCTATCTTTATTTTTCCATTCCACGGGTGCTGCTGACCGTGATGGCGGCGATCGAGACGCTGGACGAGGCGCTTGAAGAGGCGGCGAGATCACTCGGAGCGAGCCCGCTCATCGTTCTGCGGGACATCATCTTGCCCGCACTGGGCCCAGCGTTCCTCGCCTCGGGAGCCATTTGTTTCGCGACGGCCATGGGTGCCTTCGGCACAGCCTTCACGCTGGCGACCGACATCGATGTCCTGCCGATGGTGATCTATACGGAGTTCACGCTCAATGCGAACATCGCCATGGCAGCGGCGCTTTCGATCCTTCTGGGGCTCATCACCTGGATCATGCTGACGGTCGCGCGCTCGTTCGGCGGGACCAGCGTCGCAGCGGCGGCCTGAGGAGCGACTCATGACCCAATCCCGTTTCCTCCTCGGCCTCCAGATCGCCGTTACATTGCTGACATGCGCCTTCCTGATCGTGCCCGCCATCATGTCGATGGCCGCCGGCGTCACGGTCAACTACTTTCGCGGCATCGTTGAGAGTGGTGTCACGCTCAGGTGGGTCATCGAGGTTTGGGGCCTCTATGCGGAGACGATTTTTCTCTCCATTCAGTTGGCTCTGGCCACGTTGGTCGTGACACTGATCGTCGGGGTACCGGCAGCCTATGTGCTCGCACGGTACCCATCACGGCTCGGTCGTCTGTTCGAGGAACTGGTCACCCTGCCGATCGCGATCCCCGGCCTCGCGATCGCGCTTGCACTCATCATCACCTACGGCGGGATGGGCGACTTTCGCCAGCACTGGACATTCATCCTGGTCGGCCATGTGCTTTACACCCTGCCGTTCATGATGCGTGCCGTCATGGCCGTCATCTCTTCACTCGACATCGAGACGCTCGAAGAGGGCGCGGCAAGTCTCGGGGCGCCAGCGCACCGGCGCTTCCTCGACATTGTTCTCCCGAATATCCAGCCGGGCATCCTCGCCGGTTCGCTGATGGTCGTGACGCTCTCCATCGGCGAGTTCAATCTCACATGGATGCTGCACACGCCGTCCATGAAGACCCTGCCGGTGGGCCTTGCCGACAGCTACGCCTCGATGCGCCTCGAAATCGCGAGCGCATACACACTCGTTTTCTTCGTCATGGTCATTCCGCTGCTGGTTGCCATGCAGTGGGCTGCGTCCTTGACCGCCCATTCCGGGCCGAAACGCGGTTAGTCCCGAAACGCGCTGAGGTAGGCTTAAGCCATTGAGACGATCGATCTTGCCACGCGCATGGGGACTTCC
>CAZGNQ010000326.1:0-4160 GCA_964527285.1 uncultured Hyphomicrobiales bacterium
TGCCCGGCGGATCACCGGGGCCCGCTGGTCGGGGCCTCGCTTCTTCGGATTGAAGCCCGGGAATGGCGAGACAGAACCGAGCAATGGCTGAAACGGGCGCTGCCAAAAAACAGACACACCGCCTGGAGGGCAAGACGCGCATCCATCCCGGCCAGATCGCAACCGCCAACGGAGCGTTCGCCCCGTCGCCCGAGGAGGTGTCCCACGCCCGCGCCGTCATCGAAGCGTTTGCAGCACCTGAAAACGAAGGCAAAGGCGTGCTGACGGTCAACGGCAAGATGACAGAGCGCCTGCACGAAGCAATGGCGCGCAAGGTCGTCGCGATTGCCGACGCGATCGCAGCGAGCGACCACATCGGCTGACTTGATGCGGGATTGGGGTGCGGCAACGGGCAGTTCAGAGCCCGTCTGCCATGCCCTACTCCTCGTCGTTGTCCGATTCCACGCCTGGAACGATGATGCTGCTCACATCGTCAGAGCCTTCGTCCTCGTCTTCCAGGAACGTGTCGTCCCCACCTTCGGCTGCGACCTCATCGTCGTCCTCGAGGTCCGCCAGTTCAGCGGCCACCTCCACGACTTCGGTCTCGTCATCGCCGTCACTGCTGTCGCCGCTGGCCACAACGGGCGCCACCGGTTTCGGCTTTGGCTTGGGCTTGGCTTCCTGCTCGCGCTTTTCCGCCTCGAGCAATGGATCGGCGGCCTCTTCAGTCTGGGTGGACACGAACATTACACCGCACACCGGGCAGGGAATGCTTTCCCGGTTGAGATCATAGAACTTGCTGTTGCATGAGGGGCAGGTCTGTTTTGTGCCGCGCTCTTCTTTCGTCATTGCGCTCGCCGAAAATCTGATGGTTGAACAACGCGCCGACGGGGCAGACTCGCCAACTGAGGATGCCTGGTGAGGAGATGCCTGCGCGGGGTGAACCGGGCGTCTGCCACGCACGGTGCAGCAAGTCAAAGGCCGTGCGCGGTGGGCGATAGTGCGGTGCTGCTTCATGCAGCGCGCACCTTGCGCCATGCCGGCAGTGGCTGGAGCCCCCGGCGCCCAACGGAACGCGAACAGCGAGGACGCAATGACGGATCAGCAGCGCCCGATGCGCAGCCTGCCAACCGGGCAGGCCAAGGGCGCGGTCAGCGTGCCCGGTGACAAATCGATATCGCACCGTGCGCTCATTCTCGGCGCGCTCGCACACGGCACAACCACCGTCACCGGGCTGCTGGAATCCGAGGATGTGATGTCAACGGCCGGCGCACTGCGCGCGTGCGGTGTGCCGATCTCAAAAGATGGCGACACCTGGACCATCGTGGGTCGCGGGCTTGGCGGGCTGAGTGCGCCGGACGGCGCGATCGATTTCGGCAACACAGGCACCGGCATTCGTCTGATGTTTGGCGTGTTTGCCGGCAACCCCATCACCGTGGCGCTGACGGGAGATGCCTCGTTGTCGGCCCGCCCGATGGGCCGTGTGCTCCGTCCCCTCGCCCAGATGGGCCTGGAGATCATTGAGGGCGATGAACGACTGCCGCTGACCATTCGCGGCACGGAGGACCTCGTGCCGATGCGCTATGAGCTGCCGGTCGCCTCCGCCCAGGTAAAATCCGCCGTCCTGCTGGCAGGGCTGCACGCGCCGGGCGAGACGAGCGTTGTGGAGCCCGTCGCCACGCGCGATCACACCGAACGCATGCTGAAGCATTTTGGTGCGGCGCTGCGCATCGAGGACCATGCTGAAGGCGGGCGCACCATCACCGTCGTTGGCGAGACCGATCTGCAAGGTGCTCCGGTGCAAGTGCCGGGCGATCCCAGTTCGGCAGCATTTGCGGCAGGCGCTGGCGTGCTGGCGCGCGACGGTGCGGTCACCATCCGCGATGTCATGGCCAACCACACACGCACGGGCTTTTACGCTGCGCTGAGGGAAATGGGCGCCGACATCGAGATGACGAACGCCCGTGATGGCGGCGGCGAAACCATCGTCGACATCGTTGTGCGGGGCGGACGCCCGCTCAAGGGCATCACCTTGGGCCATACCCACGTCCCGTCGATGGTGGACGAGTATCCCATGCTGGCGTGCATTGCCGCCTTTGCGGAAGGCGAGACGCGGCTGGAGGGATTGGCGGAGCTGCGCGTCAAGGAATGCGACCGCCTGGAGGTGACGGCCGCAGGCCTGCGCGCGCTCGGGCTCACCGTGGCCGTCGAGGGCGATGACCTGATCGTCTCCGGACAAGGTTCAGCCGGTGTTGCCGGAACGCAAGGCAGCGCGATTGCCACGCACCTTGATCACCGCATCGCCATGGCATTCCTGACGATGGGCGTGGCGACAAAGACCCCGGTGGTCGTCGACGATGTGACGATGATTGCCACCTCATTCCCGGACTTTCCTGACCTCATGCGCCGTTTGGGCCTCGATCTGGAAGAGGTCTGATCGCGTGGCGTCAAATGGTGTGCAGAGCAGACGAGGTGCGGCGCCCGGTGGCCGCGATGGCCATGCCGGACACGCCGGCGATGCCAAACCGGGCGCGAATGCCTCGGAACGTGGCCTTGTGATCGCCGTTGATGGGCCGGCGGCGTCGGGAAAGGGCACATTGTCTAAGCGGATCGCCAGCCACTTCGGGCTCGCCTATCTCGACACCGGCACGCTCTACCGTGCCATTGCGCGCGATGTGCAGGCGGCAGGCGACGCCCTGGAGGACGAGCAAGCGTGTTTGCGCGCCGCGGCAGCCCTTGACGCGGCCACGCTCGACGACCCGTTTCTGCGCGAAAAGGGGGTCGGTCAGGCGGCATCGATCGCGGCCGGTCACCCAAGCGTCCGTGAGGCCCTTCTGGCCTATCAACGCGCCTTTGCGGCACGGCCGGGCGGCGCTGTGCTCGACGGGCGCGATATCGGAACCGTCGTCTGCCCCGAGGCGGATGTGAAGCTGTTCATTGATGCCAAGCCCGAACAGCGCGCCCAACGCCGGTATCACCAATGGCGGTCGCAGGGATTTGACGTCGCTTATGATGCCATCATCGCCGAGATTCACGAGCGTGACGCCCGGGATCGTTCGCGGCAAACGGCTCCACTCGCAAAAGCGGACGACGCATACTTGCTGGACACGACCGAGTTGGATATAGAGGCCGCCTACAAAGCCGCCGTCCAAATTGTTGAACGTGCTGTCGGCGCGCGGGATGCTTCAAACAGCTGAGGGTTACCCGAACGGGTGCTCCAGTTTTTGCGTTTGGCGCACATGTGGGGTCGTTGATCACCATAACCGCGTCTCGGCTTGCTTCACTGCATCAGGACGTACATCGCAAGGGACGCTGCCGCTCACGTGAGCCGGCGGTCGCCCCTGAACCATCGAACCCGAGCACGCAGCACCACGGTTGCGGGCTCGATTGTCGTTTCAACACCAACAGATCCGCCGGCCGATGCCACTGCGGACACCACAAGAGATTAAATGAGCCAATCCATGGCAGGTTTTGCCACTGAAAACCCAAGCCCGATGACGCAAGACTTTGCAGCGCTCCTGGAGGAGTCGCTCGGGTCACAAACCCTGATGGAAGGAACCGTCGTCGGCGGCACGGTGGTGCGGATTGAAAAAGACTTGGCCGTGGTCGATGTCGGGCTGAAAACGGAAGGCCGCATCCCGCTCAAGGAATTCACATCCGCTGGCGCCGACGAGGGTGTGAGCATCGGCGATGAGGTCGAGGTCTACCTGGAGCGCGTGGAAAACGCGCTCGGTGAGGCCGTCCTCAGCCGCGAAAAGGCGCGCCGCGAGGAAAGCTGGATCAAACTTGAGAAGAAGTTCGAGGCCGGTGAGAAGGTCGAAGGCATAATCTTTAATAAGGTGAAGGGTGGCTTCACCGTGGACCTCGACGGTGCCGTGGCATTCCTCCCCGGTAGCCAAGTGGACGTGCGCCCGGTGCGCGACATTACCCCGCTGATGAACACGCCGCAGCCCTTCCAGATCCTGAAGATGGACAAGCGACGCGGCAACATCGTCGTCTCGCGCCGGTCGGTTCTGGAAGAAACCCGCGCCGAGCAGCGTGCCGACATCGTTGCGCGCCTTGCAGAAGGCCAGGTGATCGATGGCGTCGTCAAGAACATAACGGACTACGGCGCATTGATTGATCTGGGAGCGATCGACGGCCGCCTTCAAGTAAACCACATGGCGTGGCGCCTTGTGAGC
>CAZGNQ010000327.1:0-4146 GCA_964527285.1 uncultured Hyphomicrobiales bacterium
GATGCGGCCGCCTACCGCGCTTTTCTGGAAGAGATCGGCTACATCGTGCCCGAAGGCGCGCCATTCACGGTGGACACGGCCAACGTGGATGATGAGATCGCCCGCGTTGCCGGCCCTCAACTCGTCGTGCCGGTCACCAATGCGCGTTATCTGCTCAACGCCGCCAATGCGCGCTGGGGCAGCCTGTATGACGCGCTCTACGGCACGGACGTCATTTCCCAGGAGGGTGGTGCTGAGCGCGGCGGTGCATACAACCCTTTGCGCGGCGCCAAGGTTGTGGATCGGGTGCGCGCGTTTCTCGATGAGGTCGCGCCACTTCGCGGCCTGTCCTGGAAAGACGTGGCGTCGCTCTCGGTCGACGACAACGGCGTGCACGCTGAGGACACCGGCAGCGATGCACCGGCGGCGATGATTGCCGAGCCCGCGAACGGCCCAGCCTCCGGCCTTGCCGATCCCGCGCAGTTCGCCGGCTACATCGGCACGCGCGGGCTGCTGGAGGCTGTGATCCTGCGCCACAACGGCCTCCACATTAAGGTCTGCGTTGATTTCAACGGCCAGATCGGTCGTGACGATCCCGCCGGCATCAACGACGTGATCGTCGAGGCCGCCCTCAGCACAATTGTCGATTTCGAGGACAGCGTTGCCGTGGTGGACGCGGCCGACAAGGTGGAGGCCTACCGGAATTGGCTCGGCCTGACGAAGGGCACACTGAGTGCGACCTTCGCCAAAGGGGGGCAGACGGTTGAGCGCCGCCTCAATCCGGATGAGCCGTTCATGCAACCGAACGGTGCGATGGCCCGGCTGCACGGCCGGTCACTTCTGCTGGTGCGCAATTTCGGTGGCCTGATGACGAACCCCGCCGTTCTGGACGCCGATGGCCAGCCCGTCGCTGAAGGCATCATGGATGCTGCCATCACCGCGCTGATCGCGATGCACGACCTTAAGGGCAACGCCACGCATCCGGCCCACACCCCAGGCTCGATTTATGGTCCCTTCCGCAATTCGCGCGCCGGCTCGGTCTACATCGTGCGCCCGAAAATGCACGGCCCCGCCGAGGTGGCCATGACGAATGACCTCTTCGCAGCCGTTGAGGATATGCTTGGGCTGGACCGCTTCACACTCAAAATGGGGATCATGGACGAAGAGCGCCGCACCACGGTCAATCTCAAGGAGTGCATCCGCGCGGCCAAATCGCGCGTGTTCTTCATCAACAATGGTTTAGTGGACCGCACCGGCTATGATATCCACACGTCGATGGAAGCCGGTGCGATGATCCGCAAAAACGACATGAAGGGCACGGACTGGATCGCCCATTACGAAGACTGGAATGTTGACGTGGGCCTTGCTTGCGGCCTGCCGGGCCACGCGCAGATCGGCAAAGGCATGTGGGCAATGCCGGACCGCATGGCGGATATGGTCGCCCAGAAGGCGGGCCATCCCCAGGCGGGCGCGAACACCGCGTGGGTGCCGTCCCCGACGGCGGCCACGCTGCACGCGCTGCACTACCACCAGGTGGACGTCGCGGCCCGGCAGCAGGAACTCAAATCCGCAGGGCCGCGCGCCACGCTGGAAGGTCTACTCAGTATTCCGCTCCACGCTGGCGAAAACTGGTCGCCGGATGAAATCCAGGCTGAGTTGGACAACAACGCACAAGGCATCCTCGGTTATGTTGTGCGGTGGATCGATCAGGGTGTCGGCTGTTCCAAGGTGCTGGACATTCATGACGTCGGCCTGATGGAGGACCGCGCGACGTTGCGGATCTCCAGCCAGCACATGGCCAACTGGCTGCGCCACGGCGTGGTGAGCGCAGAGCAGGTGCGCGCAACGATGGAGCGGATGGCAGGCGTAGTCGATCAGCAGAACGCCGGTGACCCGCTCTACGAGCCCATGGCCGGGCGCTTTGATGAGAGCATCGCCTTCCAGGCGGCGTGCGACCTGGTATTCAAGGGCGCCGAGCAGCCGAACGGTTACACTGAACCGGTACTGCATGCGAGGCGTCTGGAGAAAAAAGCGCAAGTCGCTGGCGCTTGACCTCCGATTGTCTTTCAGCGGCGGCACGTTCGCCCGGATTGAGCGCCGACGCCGGCACCACGATCGTGCTGCGCGTCGGCCACGCTTGATGTCGGCCGGGATTGCACCGCGGGCGGTCGTGCAAGTGCTCCCAGGCCGGCGCCCTCCAGTTTCGATCGTGATGCGCCGCTCTCACACAACGTGGCGACCCCGCCGGCGGCGTGGTGTTTGTTGGCGTGTGACCGGAGCTGCAAACCGCGTTTGCCTTGATGGCGTTGGCTCGCTGGCGTTGGCTCCCACCGCTCGGCCGAAAAACCTAAAATGAGAGCGGTAACCATATCCACTGTCCCAATTTGACCGTCCGCGTTTACGCCGCGTTAACCTCAGTGCCGAGCAGCGGTTTGGCGTGGGAGTGGTGTGCGTGGCGGCGAGTGGGCAGACGTTTGCGCTTGAGATGCGCCAGCGCGCGGGCGTGACCTGCGCTGGCCGTGCGAGCGATGAGCCACGCGTTATCGCGGCTTTGCGCCAGCTCATGGTCGCCGCGACACAAGCCCTGGACGAGACGCTCGATGCACTCGAAACGGCCGCCGGCCGCGTGGTGATGGCGTTGTGTGTCGGTGCGGCGCTCGTCTGGATCGTGGGTGAGGCGCCGGAGCCGCTCGATCCGGCAAGTTTGGCGGCGACGAGCGCGGCGTCGGCGCGCGCCGGAAATCCGTTGGCGCGGGGCGAGGCCGGAACCCGCAGCGCGCCGCTCGTGGTGATCTTCAGCGACGATTCCTGCCCATCCTGCGCCAGCACACACCGGGCACGGCTACGCACCATCGCCCAGAACCTCTCCGACGCACGCATCGCCTGGCAGTGGGTGGATGTCGCCCGTTTGGGGACGCACGGCCACGCGTTGGCACGGCCGCTGCAGCAGTTGCCGACGGTCGTAACGTTCGTCTCGGGGCGCGAGACCGCACGCATGGCTGTGCGCGCGCGCGCAATGGTTGACACCGCCAGTGCTTCCGATGAGCCGTCGCTGTCGCCAACCCGGCTACGCCCGAGCCTTGGACCGATCGACCGCGTGCGTGGTCCGGATGGGCCGCTGGCACTTGTCGATGATGCCGCATCCGTTCCGCATCAGTCGCGCGCGCGGTAGGCCCGCCGAAAGCGGTGGCATCAAGACGGACGGCGTGCGACGTCCCGGCCGCCCCAGCGATGCACAGATTTGCGTGAAGCCCGTTCATGCGGGGCTGCGTCGAACGCTCACAGACGTGGGAACAGCATTTGCTTGGTCATGTTCGGCGCCCGAAGCCCGACGTGTGGGCAATTCATATGACCACGAATTGCGCCCCACGGCGGCAAATCGGCCAGGAAGTGCTCAAATTCCCGCCCTTTGAACGCGCAGAGACGCCTAGACTTCGACCAAAGGCCATGCGACACCCTCAACGTTTCGGAAAAGGGCAGGCCAACTGCCTGCCCGACATGGGAGGTATGCATGGATCGTCGTTCGTTTCTGAAAACCACTGGTGCTGCAGCCGTTGGCGCCGGCGCGGTGTCTTCACTGGCTGCTCCAGCCATCGCGCAGTCGCGCAAGGAGATGGCCATCGTTTCCACGTGGCCGCGTGACTTTCCGGGCCTGGGCACGTCTGCACAGCGCCTCGCCGCTCGCATCACTGAGCTGACGGACGGCGGCATCACCACGACGTACTTTGCTTCTGGCGAGAAGGTCGGTGCATTCGACTCGTTTGACGAGGTCGCAAACGGCAACGCCCAGGGCTACATCGGCGCTGACTACTACTGGAAGGGCAAGCACCCGGGCTGGGCGTACTTCACGGCTGTTCCGTTCGGCCTGACGTACACCGAGATCGACGCCTGGATTAAGTACGGCGGCGGTCAGGCCCTTTGGGACGAGCTTGCAGGCGAGTACGGCCTGAAGAACTTTGCAGCAGGCAACACCGGCGTCCAGATGGGCGGCTGGTTCAACAAGGAAATCGAGAGCGCTGACGACCTCAAGGGTCTGAAAATGCGTATCCCGGGCCTCGGCGGCGACGTCATGGCCAAGTTGGGTGCGTCTCCGGTTTCGCTGCCGGGCAGCCAGATCTACGAGAACCTCGTCTCCGGCGCGGTCGACGCGACCGAGTGGGTCGGCCC
>CAZGNQ010000328.1:0-4118 GCA_964527285.1 uncultured Hyphomicrobiales bacterium
TGTCCACGTGTCGATGGCCCACCTCGCACACGGGCGCCGTGGCGCAGCGCCCCATGCACGGCGCATTGACCACCCGGACCTCTGCCGGATCGGTCCCCGCCTTGAGGGCCGCGGCCAACGCATCTGCACCGGCCATCTGGCAAGACAGGGAATTGCACACGCGGATCGTTGTTGCTGGCGGCGGGGTCTCGCCGTCGTCGACCACATCAAAATGCGCGTAGAACGTTGCGACCTCAAACACTTCCGCCTGGGCCATGCGCATCTCGTCGGCCAGTGCGCGCAGGTGCGTCGCGCTCAGGTGCCCGTAGCGATCCTGGATGAGATGCAGGTGCTCGATCAAAAGATCGCGCGACCGCCCGCGCCCTTCCAGCAACGCCTGGATGGCCGCGCGTGCGACAGGGTCCACCTGGCGGCCTTTCGGGAAGGCCCGGGGGCGACGGCGTTGTGTTTCGATCAGGTTCATGGCTGCGGGCCCAAGGATGGTTGGCCGCCACGTTTGAACGCCACGGCCCAGTGCACCGATACCGGCAATGGTGGCGCTGATTACGTCGCTCTGCAGACCCTGCAGTCGTTTGCAAACGACGCCTGCGGGTGCATGCGCGTCACCAACCGGTGGCGCGAGTGTGGCATGCCAGATCGTGGTATACCAGATGGGCGGTCAGACGCCCCTCAGCTCGTGTAGGGGCACGCCGAAACCGGCGTCAAACGCGTGGATGAGCTGAAATTGTCTTTTGATTTCAACCGATTGCCCGTGCGGACCTGCAGTTGCCCGGAGGGCGGGTGGGCCCAGACGGTGCCGGCGCCGTACGGACCATCGCAAGATGCAACTTTCGTCTTGGATGTCGCTTCGCCGCAGTCCGTGGGTGCGCAACGCCGGCGCTGCGACTGGGGACGAAACGTCAGCGGCGCTGAGCTAGCTCACCTGCCGCATGGCCAGCACGATCACCGCGATCAACGCCAGGATCTCAAGACCGTTCAAGACCACGGTCGCCTGGTGCATCATGTCAAATCGGGCCTGGGCGTTGGCGTCGCCGGCCAGTGCTGCATCCCGCGCGGCATTGATCATGGGAATTGCAATAAACCGCGCCGCCAGCAGTCCAATGGCGGTTGCCGCAAGCAGCACCTTAGACGTCAGCCCCTGCGCAAACGGCACGGCCGCGGCCGCCAGCGTCCCGAGCACGATGTAGTACCACGGAAAGATGTTGCGGATCAGCAGGCCGGCCTGGTCTTCCGGCAGCCGCGTGAAGATCAAAGGAGCAATGACGCCGGAGAAAAACAGCATCGCCCCAAGGATCATGGCGGCAATAACAGGTGCAACGAGCGTCATTGGCGATCCTCAAAGGCGTGGGGCTGCGGTGGCTCAGGCTCGGCATTTGGGGCGCGGCGTGTTGCGCAAACGCGCTTTGATACCACCCTCGCCAACGCCGTCGGCCCATGGTCACCTCGACAACTCAACGCCCGCCGGTCGCATATGGATGTGGGCCGAACGGTTTGCCGCACCTCTGCTAAGACCGCCCCGATGCACCGGCGCCCGCATGATCGCTCCGGCGGGCGTCGTCTGGTGCGACCAGACAGTCAGCGGCATGCGCTAAGGGCATACCTGATTGGGGTGGCGGGTCTTCGAGTGTGTCGAGCAGTGTTGCGTCAGCAGCGCCTGGGCATGCGGGCGGCACCGGCCGGTCACCCTTTCAACGGCGACAAACGTTGAGACAGCGGTTCAGTTGCTGCTCGCATTGCCGACGGTTCGCGCCACTGCTCTGATAACAGCGGGCGAATGCCTTCTTGCAACGTTGTGAGCAGCCGGCGTTTGCTGTCGCGGTCGACGAACCGTCGGCAAGGATGGCGACCGTAAGGAGTGCCATCGCAACCGCGAGCCCGGACAAGATGCGGGCGAGAGTGTTCATAGGCAGTTCAATCCTTGGCGGCGCCGGTCGGCCGCAGAGGTTGGAAGACAACGAAACATGACATGCTTCGGCGTGCGTGTCGTTGCGGAGCGCGCACACGTGGCATTGGATGTTGGCCGGCCGCATCGCGGCGATGGCGCGCAAAGGCTGCGCACACCGCGCGCGGTGACACACGATGAAATTTATCGGCGGACGCGACTGAACGCGGGCTGAATAAAGCAATTTCAGCACGCTCTCGCCCGCGCGCCTTTTCCGGCGTGTGGCACCCGCGCCGACGTGGTGCCGCGATCACGCGACGGCCCTTCCGGCGTCGCCCCCTGCTCGCCGATCCGCCGTGCGTTGGCGCGAATCGGCTAGGTTGGCGCACCGGGTCTTTGGCTCCGGCCGGATGCCAGCCTCCGCGCGTAGCGCCAGGCCAAAATGGCGAGACCGAAACACGCGGGTGTTCAGGTTCTCCGGTTGTTTCGACATGCGCTTTGGCGTTCGACGCCGGGGCGTGGCAATCGGCGGAACCCGAAGCAAGAGCGTCGGTGTCCCAAGTCGGCCACCGGTTTATCGGGGCGCATCCGTTGGGGCGCGCAGTTGAGTGCAAACCGAGACCTTCCGGCACGTTGGGGCCACGCCATGTTCGATCAATCAACGCCCGGAACGCACGAAAACGGCGCCGATCAGGTGGTCGCCGATGCCGAAACCCGCAGCGCAGATCGCGGCCGCGAGGCGACGGTCGCGATCCTCGCACCGGATCCGGAGGTCTGCAGAACGAGCCTTGGCGCCGAAATCCGGCTGCTGCGTGCGGCTGATGTCGAGGTGCATATCCTGACAGGCGTTTTTCCAGCGCCGCCGGCCGTCGATGCGGCCTTGCCGCACGTGCACTGGCACCCAATCCCTGTTCTGGCGAACGGTGCCCGTGCCGGCGATCAATCACGCGCGCTCTCCAAGGTGGCGCGCCGCCTGCGGGGCATTCAGCCTGGTTGCCTGATCGGCGCCGGGCTGGAAGGAGCCCTTATCGCCGGTCTGGCGCAAGGTCTGGACGAAGCGGTGCCCCGCTTTGGCGTATTCGACGAGATTGAGATTGAACCTGTAAGGGGCTGGTCTGCGCGCCTCGACGTGGTGGGGTCCATGCGGCGCATGGCGCAGCGTCGGCTCTACAGCGTGGCGTTGGCCCGGCTGAACGGCGCATTGTTCCGCGCTGTCGAGCACCGCGCGACGCTGGCGGCTGCAGGGCTGCTCCCAGGCGATTTGCGCACACTGGTGGCGCGCAGCCCGCTCGACGTCTCGCAGACGCCACCGTTGTCGTTGCCGCCCATCGGCGCAGGGCTTGTGTTCTTGACGGCGGGCCCCGCGACACGCGCTTCCGGGATTGAGGAGTTCTGCGCCTGCGCTGAGGCCATCGCCCAGCATGGTGCGCGTGCACGCTGGCGGGTGCTTTACGTTGAAGGGCGTGGGCCAGACGCGGTCGAGATCGCCAACCTCGCAACCGCGCGTTCGCCCGTCGAATTCATTCGCCTCGACAAGACCGCGGCCTCGACGCTGGCCAACGGCAATGACGCGATCGTGTCACGGGCACTGGCCGATGCGCATGTCGTCGTCTTTGCCCCGCGCGAAGTGGGCCCCATTGATCTTGCCATGGCGGCAATCGCATCCGGACGACCGCTGATCGCCAGCGATCTGGATGACCTCGCGCCGTTCGTGGGCGCCTCGGCAAGCGCGGACGTGCAGAGCGTTTCCGGACTGCAGGCCAACGGCGCCACGGTTGCGCCCGGTGATGCCCAGGCGCTTGCCAATGCTCTCACCGGTGTGTTGCGCCGCCCTGACCGGATACCCGCGATGGCACGCCAAAGCCGACGACTTGCTGAGACGCTGTTTTCCCGCGACGTGAATGAAAACCCTGCACTGGCTTTCTTCGGGCTTGGCCATCTGGTGGCTGACGCCCTGGCCCGCGGCGGCGACCATGGCGTTGTGCCCGGTCCTGGTGGGGCGCATCTTGCCGCCACAGCGGGTGCTGGAACGACGGATGGTGTGCGTATCGATGGAGGACCGGGCTCGTCCGCACCGAACCGTCCCGCGAACGCGCCGGAATGGCGGCACGTCGCCTGAGCTTTGGCCAGCCCCCCTCCCGGCTTCCAGGGTGGTCGGCAATGATGGGTCGGTTGCCCTCAAAGTGGCCGTATTGGCACAGAGCCTGTGGGAGCGCAGGCATTTGACTTCGCGCAG
>CAZGNQ010000329.1:0-4105 GCA_964527285.1 uncultured Hyphomicrobiales bacterium
CATGGGTGCCTGGGAAGCATGGGTCGTCATCGGTGCAATCGCCGCGACCGCTGCCGGGATAATTGCCGATATCGTCTGGCGGCGGCGATATGGTGTGGGCGACACACTGAGCAAGAAGGCCCGCGACGCGGCATGAACGTGGGCGCCGCGGGCGAGCCTATCATTCGAATGCGTCAGCGAACGTGGCACGCAGAGCCACATCAACGTCGGCCAACGTCACCGGCAGGCCCAGCGCTTCCAGGCTTGTCACCCCGTGCTGGACGATGCCACATGGCACGATGCCTGAGAAATGCTCCAGATCCGGCGCCACGTTGATCGAAAAGCCATGCATAGTGACCCACTTGCGCACCCGCACACCGATGGCAGCGATCTTATCCTCCGCCTCGCCCTCCAGCACGCCGGGGTCCCGGGGCGGGATCGCGGCCGCCGACCGTTTCACCCAGACGCCGACCCGGTCCGGGCGGACCGCGCCGTGGACATTAAACTCTGCCAGGGCGGTGATGATCCAGGCTTCCAGACGATGGACGAATGCGCGCACATCGCGGCCCCGTCGGTTGAGGTCCATCAGCACGTAGACAACGCGCTGGCCCGGACCGTGGTAGGTGTACTGCCCGCCGCGGCCCGTGGAAATCACAGGGAACCTGTCCGGCTGCTTGAGGTCGCTCACGTCTGCGCTGGTGCCGGCCGTGTAGACCGGCGGGTGCTCAAGCAGCCAGATCGTTTCCGCCCGTTCGCCGCGGGCGATTTCACCAGCGGCGACGTCCATCCAGGTGACCGCGTCGCGGTATTCGACGGGTGCATCGCTCACGAGCCATGAGACGGCCTGGACGTTGCCCACGCCACCCACCGCATCGCTCGGCGATGCGGCCCATCTGTCTGAGCTTTCTGCCATTCGCGGATTCCAGTTCCCTGCCGTCGTCATGCCGTGAAACAGGTTGCATGGCGCGCGTGCGTTTGCTAGCTGCAGCGCCTCGCACGTGGCCCTCGTGGCTGTGGCGTGTGTGCGGTCGTGGCGGAACTGGTAGACGCGCAGCGTTGAGGTCGCTGTGGGCTAACCCCCGTGGAGGTTCGAGTCCTCTCGACCGCACCAACAAACCCTCCGGCGGCGCGTTCGGCCCGGTGGCTGGGGGCTCCCGAAAACAGGTTGCTGTGGCCATTTCAAGCTTGCTTGCCATGGCCGCCCGGCGCACTGCCTGGATGCGCTATCGTCTCGCTCCCAACCCATAGGTTGCCGCAACGTCAACCGGCACGGCGCAGCAAGCGGTTGACGCCCTGGGCAAAGGCGGCCCGGCCGAGCGCCACCGCGCTCAACGGCGCGCCGGCCACGGGATCAAGCACCAGCGTGCGCTCGCGTCCGAGCCTTGCGCACGCCGTGCGGGCTGCAAACTCCGGCGACATGGCACCGGGCACCTCGCCCCCTTCGAACCCGGAGCGACGACCGAATTCGGTCCGGATCGCGCCGGGGCAGAACGCCATGATGTCGATGGGATCATCGGCGTGTTCCGCACACAGTGCCTCGGTCCAGGTCAGGAGAAAGGCCTTGCTGGCGGCATAGACGGAGAATTTGGGCACCGGGGCGAACGCGGCGCTGCTTGCCACGACGATCAGCCCAGCCCGCGATCCCGAAGCTGAAGCGCGCTCAACCATTCCCGGCAAAAGCTTGTGCGCCAGAGCCACCGTGGCGGCATTGTTCACGGCGATGGCGGCGAGATGGTCCTCAAGCGCGACGTCAACAAATCGGCCATAGGGGCCGAGGCCGGCGTTGAGCACCACATGATCCACCTGCGCGTCCTCAGCCACGCTGGCGACACGCGTCCGCCCCTCTCCGGTGGCAAGGTCCGCGGCTTCGACGACGACCTCATGGCCACGCGTTCGCAGATCGCTCGCGACCCGCTCCAGATCATCGACACTGCGCGCTGTGAGGACGAGACGGGTTTCCTCAGGCCATGACTGGCAAAAGGCCTCGCCGAGCCCGCGCGAGGCGCCTGTGACCAGAACACTGCCGGCCTGCCTCTTGTTGCGCATGTTTGTCTCCCTTCACTGTGTGAGGTTTGAAAGGCGGGATCCGATCGTGGTCCATGCCGCGCCGACGCCGCCTCCGTGCCGTGCACTGGCGCTCGATTGGCCTCCCGTTGCGCGCTCACTGCCAGCGCCGATGCCCGATGGCAGGCCCTGAGGCTTGGTCCGATATGAGCGGGACCGGGGACTTCTCGCACGCCGGATCGGTGGCCGCGGCATCGCCTGTCACCGCGAACGCCTGGCAACGGCATCCGCCGAAGTCGACCTCGCGGCGCGGGCAGGTCCGGCAGGGCTCCTGCATCCATCCCGTCCCACGGTAGCGCACAAACGCGTCACCGTGGGCCCAGATGTCGGCCAGGTCGCGCTCGGTCACGGTCTCGAACGTCAGGCCGGGCAACGTCTCGGCCGCATGACAGGGCAGCACGCGACCGCTCGGCGTGACGTTGAAGCCGGCGCGTCCCCAGCCGCCCATGCAGGCCTTCGGGTAGCGGGCAAAGTGGTCGGGCTTGACGTGGTCGATCACGATCTGGCCGGCCAGCGTCTCCCGCGCTGCGTTCACAAGGGTTGTGGCCGCCGCAACATCTTCACCGCTTGGCAGCAGTTCGCCGCGATTGGCCAGGGCCCACCCGTGATACTGGGCATGCGCAATCTCGATCCGGCGCGCGCCCCATGACAGCGCGAGGTCGATCAGGTCAGCTGTCTGTGCGATGTTGAGGCGATGGATGACGGCATTGACCGTCAGTGGCAGTCCGGTCTCAACGACTTGCCGTGCAAACGCGCGCTTTTTCTCCAGCGCGCCGGGGTAGGCTGCCACGCGCGTTGTCGTCTTTTCATCCGCCCCCTGAAGCGAGAGCTGAACATGGTCGAGGCCGGCAGCAGCGCACGCCTCAAGTGTGTCCCGGGTCAGGCCGATGCCGGAGGTGATCAGGTTGGTGTAAAGCCCCGTCCGCGCCGCAGCCGCCACAAGCACTGTCAAATCGCGGCGCGCCGCCGGCTCACCGCCTGAGAGATGCACCTGCAGGACCCCCATCGCAGCCGCCTGGTCGAAGACCGCCTGCCACTGCCGCGTGCTGAGTTCACCACTGGCCCGCGTCAACGCCAGCGGGTTGGAGCAATAGAGGCACTGGAGCGGGCAGCGATGCGTCAGTTCGGCGAGCATCGCCACGGGGACCGGAACGCCGGGCGGAAGGGACGACGGGCCGATCGCTGAAGCGGCCGCCACTGAGGGTGTGGACGGGGGATTGGGCGCCCGAGCAGTTTTGCTCCCTCTGCCTTCCTGTTTCGGTGCCTCGTTTTCTCTCGCGTTTGGGGCATCGCCCGCTTCAATCACATCAACGACGCGCTCGCGCACGAGCCCATTCAAGAGAGCCCCGACGTCCAGAGCAATATCCTGTACCGGGGCCTCGAAACGCCCGGCGAGGACCACGGCGATGTCCCCCACCGTCCGCGCACCATCGACGAGCGCGAGCGCCTGCGATGCGGTTGGCGTCAAGGCCAACGCCCGCTCCGGAACGAGGAGGAAGTCCTGCCCACGCACGGCGCAGCGGTGCAGCCGTGTGCCGTGGGGCAGCTGCGGACGAACACCAGGCGCCAGCACGGTCATGAGCCATTGCCTCCGTCCGGCGCCATGCCCTGCCCCGCGGCCCATGCGCCCGGGGGCGGCGTGGCGAGCACGTAGGCATAATGGATGGCGTCCAGTTGCGCCCAGAGCATCGCGCACTTGAAGCGCAATGCCCCGCAAACAGCCTTCTGGGTTTCAACGCTACGGGCATGTGTCTTCACGTAGCCGAGCGCAAAATCGACATCGCGCGGGGCTTCGCTCAGCCGATGCTGAAAGTAGCGCAGCGTGTCGGGAGAAATAAAATCATAGTGCATCAGCATGCCCGAAACCCGCTCGCGGATCGTCTCGGGCGAGAACATCTCAGTGAGGCTTGAGGCGACCGCCTCCAGCACACTCCGGGTGGAGACAAATTCGACGTAGGCTGCGCTGGCATAAGCGACGCCCGGCAGCACGCCGCGCATGGACGTCACATAATCGCGGTCAAGGCCCAAGCCGTCCGTCAGCGCCAACCAGCGCCGCAGCCCG
>CAZGNQ010000330.1:0-4054 GCA_964527285.1 uncultured Hyphomicrobiales bacterium
CGAGATCCCCGTGGAGCCGATGACAGTGCGTTGGCCGATCGCGACCGCCGATGATAAGCGCTTCCTCGCCGATCCTGCCGCTATGGAAAAGCTGAAAAACTCGATCCCGATCGCAGAGATCGACGCCACGGCTTATGACGTGATATTTCTGGCCGGCGGCTGGGGCGCATCCTACGACCTGGCTCAGAGCCCGGCGCTTGCCGAGGTTGTCACCAAGGCCAATGCGAATGGTGCCATCATTGGATCTGTGTGCCACGGCGCGCTCGGCCTGGTAAATGCCAAAGACGTGGATGGCGCGCCTCTCATTGAAGGCCGCCGGGTGACAGGAGTTACCGATAAGCAGATCGCCGAACTCGGCATAGAAATCACACCAAAACATCCTGAGACCGAATTGCGCGCCGCGAACGCAGTATTCGAGGCTGAAAGCGGTTGGCGCGACTTCTTCGCAACCCACACGGTTGTCGATGGAAATCTCGTGACTGGGCAAAACCAGAACAGCGGCTATGAAACGTCACACCGCATTCTGGAACTGCTTGCGGCCAAATAGCATGATTGGATCGTTAGGGCAGCGCTTTTCTGCCGTCGCAATCATTGGAACCATCGCCCTTTGTTTGGGCGTGGTTTCGTTCAACCGATCGATTGACCGTTTCCTGGCGATCAGCCAGGGATGCGCGCTTGATCACAATGATCTTGGGCAGTTTGTCTCCATTCCGGGCGGCGGCTTCATCAAAGGAGCCCACGCGCGTTTCCCGGAAGAAGGCCCGCCGCAGAAGACCTTCGTTTCGCCGTTTCGATTGCAAATGCATGAGGTGACGAACAGTCAGTTCGCTGAATTTGTCTCAGCGACCGGATATGTGACGGAAGCGGAACGGAATGGTGGCTCGGCCAAGTTCACCGAGAGCGAAACGCCCGAAGTCTTTCTTTCGTGGTGGAAACTGGATCCGGGGGCGACCTGGAAAACGCCCGGAGGTGGAGGGTCCAACCTTGACGGATTGGCACTGCACCCGGTGGTCCACATCTCTCTCAACGACGCACGGGCATACGCACAGTGGGCGGGCGGGCGCATACCTACTGAGATCGAGTGGGAATATGCGGCGAGTTTGGGGCTCTTCGATCCCAACGACCCGGAATCCGGTATCCGGGGACCCAATGGCGAGGCGCGCGCCAATATCTGGACTGGCCTCTTTCCAGTGAACAACTCGGAGCAGGACGGCTATGCGGGCACTGCTCCGGTGGGCTGTTTCGCTCCGGGTCTGACCGGTGCCTACGATCTGATCGGAAATGTTTGGGAATGGACCGACAGCCGGTTCACGCCGACCGCACCCCGCTTTACGATCAAAGGTGGCTCGTATCTGTGCAGCGAAAACTATTGCCGCAGATACCGTGTTGCAGCCCGCGAGCGACTTGAAACGGATTTCAGCACAGCGCACGTTGGCTTCCGCATCGTCAAGGACACTGACTGAGCCGCTGGGCAGTGCTTTTTGAGTTGAATTTCTCGAGCCCGGAAACATCACAACAAGGCTGCGGAGTTAAGAGTATGATCTCATCCATTCGCGTTGCTCTCGGCGCGATTATGCTTGCAACGGGAACACCGGCAGTGTCGGCACAAGATATCGCACCACCGCCTGGGCAGATCCTCTCAGCCTTCTTTGGGCTCGACGATTCTCGACGTATTCGATTTCGCACCCTTCTGGCTTGCCGTGGCATCAACGGCGGCGACGGCATGCCCGTGATCTTCTCTACCGAAATTGACGACAGCACGCTCGATCCTGGCGACTTTCGGATCACAACCGCCTCCGGGCAGATCAAACGCCCGAATTGCGTCACTCTACGCCCGGCTGATGAGAAGGGCGAAAAGCGGACTGTTCTGGTGATTGGCGACATCGGCGCGTCAGACGACCAGCCAGTTTCGGTCGAGATCGTGGATGAACTCATGTCACTGGATGGCAGCGTGAATTTCGAGGGCGCAAGAGCTGCTGTTATTCCTTTGGAGGCTGGACCAACCCTCATTCTTGCTGAATCGGTGCCGCAGAACGAATGGAACCTTGGCGCGCCCGGACAATGCCCTGATGAAGGGATTAAGGCTGTTCTGCGGGTGACTTGGACGGGTGGCATCACGAAACCTGGTGGCGCTGAAATCGATAAACGGGAGCTGCGTCTCTACCGTGTTATTGTCAGACAGGCTGACGGCACTTTGGCGGAAGTCATGCCGGTGGCCATCGCTGACTTGAACGACAACGACAACAATCATGAGCTGTGTCTTGGTACACCCGCAGAGCCTGTCAGTGTCTTTTTCCCAGCGGGCGCACTGACAGATCCGAATGAAGACCTCAACCCGGACACCAAGGTTGCCTTCTCTCCTGAGTGGCCTTAGGCAGTTCGCCTCGCTGGAGCTTCTGCGTCCCGCTGACTTGCCTAGCAACGCGGCATTCGCAAAGCGTCAAGTATCGCTGATAAGCCGAGCAGCATTGCTGAGAAAGTGGCAGCAGCTGGCTCTACATTCCATCGCAGCCTGACGGGGGCTGGGCAGTGCTTGCCGATCCGACGCATGACGTGCCGTTCCGGCCAGCGGATGTGCTGGTCGTCCTGTACGCCCACCTGCCCTGGGGCCAGCGGGCTGAACGCCGCCTTCGGGTCACATCGCGCCACTTTCCGCGGGCTATCTGACAGCTCCTCACCCGGTCAGTTCCCATAAGATACATTATCACACAGGGTAGCGATCGCGATTTCACAACCTCCGCCCCCTCGTGCCGCGTCAACGCATGACATGTCCCACGAGTCTGACCGGCGTCGCGCGGGTCCTGTTGTCGACGTCGGTCGACTAAGCTGTCGATGCGGCGGGATAGCCGGACGTCTCCCCGCCGACATGGGCGGCATGTAGCCTAAAACACGATCGATCAAACGCGGCCCGTAACTTGTGGTCGGAGCAAAGAAACGACTCAATGCAACGACAAGTGTTCGCTTCAATGTGGTCGCTACTTGGTCGCTAGGTCGCTAGGTCGCTAGGTCGCTTTCGGTGAGCGTTTCGCCGCGAGGCGACTATCGTAAAGCATTGATTTTATGCTGCCCAACCCGAGACATAGGTGACGCTTCGTACCGGACACATGGGTGACACTTCTCGCCAGAGAGCGGGGGGTGTCGATGCCGTGGAGAGAAAGTTCGGTTATGGAAGAACGTTTGCGCTTCGTGGCGCGCCTGTTGGACGTTGAGCCCATGGCCGCCGTCTAACTGAGCCTACCGCGCGTTGCGCTACTTGAGGCTTCTGCCGCGCGTTCGGGATCTCGCGCAAAACCGGCTACAAAATCTACGATCGCTACAAGGAACACGGTCTGGAAGCGCTTTGCGATCGGTCACGCAGGCCCTGGCGCTACGCCAACGCGCTCCCCGATCAAGTCGAGACGCTCATCGTTCAGATCAAGCGCGAAAAACCCCACTGGGGCGCCCGCAAAATACGGGAGCTGCTGGTCAAGCGGCTCAATGGCGATGTCCGCCTGCCCGCACAAAGCACCGTCCACGCCGTGCTCGACCGCCACAGTTTGGTCAAGCGCGGCAAGTCTCGCAAGCACAAGGCATGCGGCACGCCACTGTCCGATGTCAGCGCGCCAAACGCCCTGTGGTGCGCCGACTTCAAGGGCGAGTTTCGCCTTGGTGATGGCAAATACTGTTACCCGCTCACAGTCACCGACCAGGCCTCGCGCAGCCTGCTGATGTGCGAGGCGCTTGAGAGCACCCGCGAGGCCACGACCTTCACGGCATTCCAGCGGCTGTTCGAAGAGCGCGGCCTCCCAACAGCGATCCGCACCGATAATGGTCTTCCATTTGCCAGCCCGAATGGCCTCTATAATCTCTCCAAGCTGTCGGTGTGGTGGCTGCGGCTTGGCATCGACATTGAGCGGATCAAACCTGGCAAGCCGACACAGAACGGTCGCCATGAGCGCATGCATCTCACGCTCAAGAAGGAAGCCTGCCGTCCTGCCGCCCTCAAGTAGCGCCCCGCGCGGTAGGGCACAAAGGCAAATACCCTGCAACAGCAGGCGCGGTTCGATGATTTTAT
>CAZGNQ010000331.1:0-4048 GCA_964527285.1 uncultured Hyphomicrobiales bacterium
GCAACATCGAGGGTGGGCTGACGACCATCGAGGAGAAGGCGCTCGGCAACCTGGAGAAAATTGGCCGGACATCGAGCTATATCGATATTCTCGACCCGGCCGAAGCCCCGAAAAACGGCGCCGGACTTTATTTCATGGACACATCGTCTGCGGCTGCAGAGTGCGTGACGCTGATGGCCGCCGGCGGCTATGCGGTGCACACGTTCCCCACGGGCCAGGGCAACGTGATCGGCAACCCGATCGTTCCGGTCATCAAGATCACCGCAAACCCCCGCACGGTGCGCACCATGAGCGAGCACGTTGATGTGGATGTTTCCGGCATCCTGCGCCGCGAGATGACCATCAGCGACGCTGGCGATGCGCTGATCGACATGGTGGTGCGCACGGCAAGCGGGCGTGCAACGGCGGCCGAGGCGCTTGGCCACCGCGAGTTCGTCATGACGAAGCTCTACCGCAGCGCCTGACGCACGGCATTCACAGGGGCGGATGCGTCGCGGATTGCACCGCCCCGGACGCCAATGGGCCATGCTGCGGCGCGGTGGATCAAGCGTGCTGCAGCGCAACAGGCACTGGATGTGAGCTCCCCCGGGCGCCAGCACCCATGCGACGGCGTACCCGGGCGGGCATCATGCGCCCGGCCCAGCATCTCAGCGGCCGGCACCTTCTTTGGCCTGGACCCGCGCCCTTATCCGCACTCTGACGTGCGGTTTGGGCGCTTGCACCCTGGGAGCCCGCCCAATGAATGCGATCGTCACCGTCACCTGCCGTGATCAGATCGGCATCGTCTCGGCACTGTCGACCCTGCTGCACGACAACCGCTGCAACATCCTTGAAAGCCAGCAGTTCTCCCAACCCGACGCTGGCACGGTGCCGGAGGACGGCGTCGGAACGTTTTTCATGCGCATTGAATGTGCGCTGCCGGATGGCTTCGACTGCCAGACATTGGACGCAGCGCTGGCAACCGTGCGTGAGCGCTTTGACGCCACCATTACGGTCAACGATCCGAGCATCAAGCTGCGCACCGTGATCATGGTCTCGCGCCATGACCATTGCTTGGAGGATATTCTCTACCGTGTCCGCACCCGCGCGCTGCCGATCGACATCGTTGCGGTTGTCTCCAATCACCCCGACAGCCAGGAGCGGATCGAAGGGCTTGGCATCCCCTACCACCACTGGCCGGTGACGCCAGAGACCAAGCTGGAGCAGGAGAAAAAACTTGGGGAGTTGATTTCGCGCGAAAACGTCGAACTGGTCGTCCTCGCCCGTTACATGCAGGTGCTATCGGACACCATGGCCGGCGACCACTTCGGCCGGATCATCAACATCCATCACTCTTTTCTTCCCGCCTTCAAGGGCGCAAAGCCCTACCACCGGGCCTATGAGCGTGGCGTAAAGCACATCGGTGCCACGGCGCATTACGTGACGCCGGAGTTGGATGAGGGCCCCATCATCGAACAGGACGTGGAGCGCGTCTCGCACGCGCAGGACGCGGACGAACTGGTCCGCCGCGGTCGTGATATCGAATCGCGCGTGCTCGCGCGGGCGCTGCGCCTCCACGCCGAGCGCCGCGTGTTCATCAATGGCCGCCGCAGCGTGGTCTTTGCCAAGTAGGCACAGACACACGAACGCGCGGAACAAGGGGCGCGGGCGACGGTCCATCCGCCTCAGGCGAGAACGCCTGAGGCGGCGCGGAACGGCTGGGCGGTTATGCACCAGGACCGCAATCAATGCAGCGGGCGGGCGGCATCGGCCCCATTTCCAGGTTGTTGTTCAGGATGCGCAGCGCCGTGCGCACACCCTCCTCCAGCACCGGATGGTAGAACGGCCTCTCCAGCATCTCCGCGACCGTCAATCGCGACTGCACCGACCAGGCCAGCAGGTGCGCAATATTCTCCGCACGTGGGCCAATCATTTCAGCGCCAAGGAACAGCCCCGTGTTGCGCTGCCCGTAGACCCGCAACAGGCCCTGATTGATACGCATAACACGGGCACGCCCCTGGTCGGACCAGTCGACCGCACCAACAGCGAAATCGACGCCCTTTTCGCTCAGTTCCCGATGGGTCTGGCCGATCATCATGATCTGCGGGTCACTGAAGACGACGCTGATCGGTGCACTCTTGGCAAAGCGGCGAACGGCGGGAAAATGCGCAGCGTTGTAGCCGGCCGCGAACCCTTCATCAGCCGCCTCGTGCAGAAGCGGGAGAAGGTTATTCGCATCGCCCGCAATGAAGACGTGGCTGTCGCCGATGCGCCCGTTGTGGACGTCGAACTTCGGAACACCGCGGTCATCGAGCGGCAGACTTGTGTTCTCCAACCCGAGCCGGTCGACGTTCGGGCGACGCCCTGTTGCAACGAGGGCGTAATCGAAGCGCGCCGTTTTTGTCTCCCCATCGACAATATAGTCGATCTCGACGCCGTCATCCGTGCACGCGCGGCGGGTCACCTCGCCGTGGGGATGGAATTCAAACTCGGACGTAAAGATGGAGCGCGCCGTGGCCAACACATCTGGATCTGTCAGCGGGCCGACAAGGTTGTCCCGACCGAACAGGGCCACGCGCACGCCGAGGCGGTGGAGCGCCTGACCGAGTTCCAACCCGATGACACCGGCGCCGAAGACCACGACCGACTCCGGCAGCGTTTCCCAACTGAACACATCATCGTTCACGATCAGGCGATCGCCAAAGTCCTCAAAGATCGGGAGAACATGCGGTCGTGACCCGGTCGCTATGACAATGCGGTCAGCCTCCACAATCCGCCCGTCATCAAGCTCAAGCTCATGATCGCTGCGAAAACGCGCGTGGCTCCGGATACGGTGATGCGCCGGCCAAGCCTCCACCGCCTCGACAACAAAACCGACGAAACGATCGCGCTCACTGCGCACCCGGTCCATGACGGCCCGCCCATCGATCTCGGGGGCACCGTAGGTCACGCCGAATGGCTGTGTGGTGGCACCGTGATGCGCTGCCTCGGCGGCGGCAATCAGCAGCTTTGAAGGCATGCATCCAACCCGCGCACAGGTGGTGCCGTAGGGGCCGCCTTCGATCAGCGCAACGCTGTCTGTGACTTGGGAGACTTCCCGGTAGGCGCGCATGCCTGCGCTGCCTGCGCCGATGATGGCGACATCGACCTTGGTGTTGCTCATGGCTTTCTCCTCTTTGCGCCCAAACGCGGCGCGGCCCGGCCCGGCCAACCGGCGTTTTGCAGGAACCGATACGCTGCCGACCGTTGGAACCCTAGCAGCTCTCAGTGCACCGCCGAAGTGGTTGCTGCACTGCAAAATGTCTAAGCGAAAAGGCGCACACGGTCGATCACGGTTCCGGCACCTTGGGTGCTGAAGCGGACCCGCGCGGCGCGTCGCACACCCGGTCACGATGAGATCACGCTCGTTTGCTCATGCCGTGCGCTTGCCGCCGCCGCAGGGCGACACATTTCCGTCGTACGCGCATCGCCACACACCGCGGGCACAATGTGCTGGACGACAGCTGACGTTCGAGCACACTGAACGGATTTAAATCCGCACCCGGGCACTTTGGGCGTGCGTCACCAGACCTGCCCACCAACGAGGACAACGCCATGAACCCGGTCACGATCTACACACGCCCCCGCTGCCCATACTGTGAACAGGCCAAGTGGCGGCTGCGCGATAAGGGGGTCGACTATAACGAGATCGACATTTCGGGCAGTGCCGATATGCGGGCGGAAATGGAGAGCCGCACGGGCCGCAAGACGGTGCCGCAGATTCTCATCGGTGACCGCGCCGTGGGCGGCAGCGACGATCTGGAATGGCTGGAATCGCGCGGGCTTCTGGATGGCCTTCTGCGACGCCGCGACTTGGCTGCCTGAGATTGCGCGACGACGACACAAACGAGGGGTGTGGCCGCGCGTTGCGCCACCCCCTCAAAGGACGATATCGACTGCCGCTTCCGGCCCATCAGCGCCCGGCGCGAATGCCATGCTCACTGCCGCGGCACCCTCACGGCTCATGCGACGGAAGAGAAAATCACGGGCGTTGAGCGGGTGGCCCTTGATGTAGAACTGCGTCGTCAGC
>CAZGNQ010000332.1:0-4008 GCA_964527285.1 uncultured Hyphomicrobiales bacterium
CCGATTTCGGCGTGCGTCTCAACGCTATGCATAATTGCACCTTATCGGTTTAGAATCGCGCATGCGCGGGAGCCACCCCTGCGCCAGATGGCGTGTTCGGCGTTGACGCCAGGGCGGCGCCACCGGCGTTGGGATTACCGGACTGGGCAAAGGCGTTGGGATCGCCGGCCTGGTCTGGGCAAGCGGAAGGCGAGTGGTCCGGCTGCGTGCTGGCCAAATCACTTTCGCTCACGGGCCTGCTGTCATCGGTCCAATCCGTATCGCATTCGGTGTCCGGTACAGCCTCCAGCGTCATGTTGATCTCGGTGCCCTTGCCCTTTTCGCTGGTGACGGAAAACTCACCGCCATGGAGCTGGGTGATCGCACGCGCGATCGGCAGGCCGAGCCCTGTCCCCTCGTGGCGTCGGCTGTGGCCGGCATCGACCTGACCGAACGGAACAAGCGCGACACGCAGTTCATCGCGCGTCATGCCAATGCCGGTGTCTCGGATCGCCACCATGATCGTCTGGTTGCGGTGGCGCCGTGCTTTCACGGTGACCGACCCGCCGGAGGGTGTGAACTTGATCGCGTTGGAGATGAGGTTGACGAACACCTGCCGCAGCTTGATCGCATCACCATTGATGAGCGGCAGATCATCGGCAATGTCGACTGTCAGCCGAATCTCCTTGTCCTGGGCCAGGATGACGAAAAAGGAGCGTGCGGAGTGCAGGATGTCTTCCAGATCGACGGCCTTGCGCACCAGCTGGATCCGACCGCTCTGCAGTTTTGAGATGTCCAGAATATCATTGATGATGGCGAGCAAGTGCTCCGCAGCCGCGTTGATGTGGCCCGCGTACTCTTGCGTCTGCTCCGCATTCAGTTGGCCCTGCGGCTGATCGATGATGAAGCGCGAAAAACCGATGATGGCATTGAGCGGGGTGCGCAACTCATGGCTCATGTTGGCGATGAATTCCGACTTCATCTTGTTGGCCAGTTCGGCCTCAACCCGCTGGGACTGCTCCGCCCAGTGGGCCCTGTGACGCAGCACCGCATCGCCCAGCAGGCTCGCATATTCTCCCAGCAGGGAGCTCTTGGTGCCACTTGGCGGCGAACTGATCATGCGAAATGCCCACAACTTCGATCCGAAGACTATGTAAGGCACCCGTTTTGAAGACTTGGTAAATTAATCCGGATTTTTTTAAAGGTGATCAGCCGAAAAGCGTTTACTGATCAGACGGCTTTGACAAGGCCCGGGCTCACCGGATCACGAGCGAGGCCACGCAAACGCCACGGGTGCCAAATCCTCAGCCGGTTTGCAGATGCTGCATCGCGACCGGATGATGACCGCGCGGGCGGCCGCCCGCTCTCTCCTCGTGTTCCGGTTCCGACGTTTGCTTCCCCCTGGCATCACGCGCTTGAGAGCTGAGCTTGCCGCGCCTGCCCGCGACCGTTAGCCTTGAGGCCGTTGCAAGCTCGCACAGCTTCGGCGGCGGTTGAGGCGCGGGACATCGGCTGCCGGAACAAGCTCACAGGCGTGGCGCGTTTGCGCGAACGGCCAACAGCCGCCGTCCGCCGTCAGAGTGCCCATTCCCCAATGTTTTCGAGAGAGAGGCCGCCGATGCGCGTATTGATTGCCGGTTGGCAAAGCCAGGTGGCCCAGGAGTTCATGGCACTGGCGGCGCGCTCGACGGAGATCACCTCGTGCTCGATTTCGCGGCCGGGGTTCGAGTTGTGCGCGCTTCCCACCATCCAGCGCCAATTCCGGGATTTGCGGCCTGACGTCATCGTCAATGCATCCGCTTACCGCGGGGTGGACGCCGCGCAGCAGGATCAAGACAACGCGCTGGCCCTCAACCTGACCGGCGCAAGGCATCTCGCGCGCGCTGCCGCGCAGGACGAGATCCCCATCATCCACATTTCGAACTTCCATGTTTTTTCCGGCGACAAAAACACACGCTACCACCCGAACGATGATTGCGCCCCACGCACGTTTTACGGCCAGACGCGCCTGCAAGGTGAAGACGCGATCCGCGAGGAAAACCCACGCCACGTGATTGTCCGCACCGGCTGGTTGCTCGGAACGCGCGGCGCCAACTTCCTGCGCACGGTCGCACGCAAGACGCACGACGCAATTGACCATGCCGCATCGGATGCCGCGCAGCGAAGCGCGGCAAATGCCGAGGCCATTCGCCTCGTCACTGATCATCGCGGCACACCAACCATGGCAGGCGAATTGGCGCGCGCCTTGCCGGCGGTCATGACACGGATGGCGGGCGACGACGCCCCAACCGCCGCCGGCACTTACCATTTCGCATCACCAGACGAGGCGACATGGGCCGACATTGGCGCAGCTGTTGTCGAGCAATTGTGCACCGGCATGGACGTTTCGCCCGGGGTTGCCCCTCCCATTGACCTCGTGCGCCATGAAGATGTTGCTCCCGATCGCCCTCGCCCGGCGAACAGCTGCCTCGACAGCACATTGTTCAATCACACGTTTGGCACATGCCACGCTCCCTGGCGGGAGGCATTGCAGGCGTGCGTCGCAGACCTGCTCAGCGAATTGCCGACCCCGAGCAGAACCCACGGGCAGCGCCCCGTCGCGGGCACATGAATGGGAATGCGATCAGGCCGCGACACGAGCGCATGCTCGCGGTCCTTGCTGTACCGACAAGTTCGCTCGCCACGGGAGCATTAATCTCCGTAGGACGAAAGCAACGCGCTATTAACCGCTGCGAAATACCTACTGGCTAGATTGAAGTTTGTGTTGGTTGGCCTAACCGGCTCTGTCTGGCGCTGTAAAAATTTAGGAATAAACTCTATGTGATTAAAAATCATTCCGCTTTCATGCTTCATTTTTCTGATTGGCAGCACGTTGTGACTGGCATCACTCCTGATCAACGAGATTGCACTGATTCCTTTAGGCATCAGCGCCCCTCAACTTCCGCTTAGCGCTCGCGCGAGGAGACTTTAATGACGGATAAAAGGCTTGCGCCTTTTGCAGAACCCAAGGGTGATGCAGGAGCCGTCGACACAACGCTTGACCTGCAGCGCACATCGCTCCCCGCGATTGCTGCGAGAGATCCGGGATTGGCGAAGACGGGCCCGAAGATCACGGCCGATTATGCCGCCTTCAGCAGGGCCGGCATGGGCAAACTGTCACGCAACATGTATCGACCGCTGCAATGCTCAACATCCGGCAACGGTTACGCGCAGCAGTTGAATGAAGCGGCGCTGTTGTGGCGTTGGAGCAGATCGATGGCGGCTGGCTGACGGCGCCGGTCAGCCACGCGTTGTTCACCACGGCACGTGCGTTGCCACACCGGACAGGAGGAGCGCTCGGTAGGGTCGCAACTCCGGTTGCATTGTCATCCAGCCCGGGCCGCGATCTCGCCGCGTCGTGGCCACAGCTTATTCGGCGCGTTCGCCTCGCTGGGCATTGGCCGTTGCGCTCTGACGGCCGCCGCACCTGGACCCGCCCCAACCAACCGGGGCCAAGCCGAACTCCCACGCGTGTCATAGCGGTGTAACACAGATATGGTCCCCCACCGCCGCATGCCGAGGGGGGCGCACTGTGCTTGTCGAATTCAAATCCGTTCGCAAGGAATTCGGATCCGTTGTCGCTGTCGACAACGTCAGTTTTTCGCTCGACCGGCCGCAGATGGTTGGGATTATCGGGCGTTCGGGCGCCGGTAAGTCCACGCTCCTGCGCATCATCAACAGGCTGACACCGGCCACGGCGGGGTCTATCATCGTCGACGGAACGGACGTGCTGCAGCTGCGAGGTGCCGCCCGCCGGCGCTGGCAGCGCGATTGCGCGATGATCTTCCAGCAGTTCAATCTGGTGCCGCGGCTCGATGTGCTGACCAACGTGCTGCTTGGCCGCCTCAACATGCACTGGGTGCTGCCCAGCCTGTTCAAGCAGTTTTCGAACGATGAGCGTGCGCGTGCCATCCTCGCGTTGGAGCGTCTCGGCATTGCGCAGACCGCCTTGCAGCGCGCCGAAACGCTGTCCGGCGGTCAGCAGCAGCG
>CAZGNQ010000333.1:0-3971 GCA_964527285.1 uncultured Hyphomicrobiales bacterium
GCCGCCGTGTTGTCGAATGGCGCACGGTCGTTGTTCGACACGCCGTACACAATCGTGAACCCGACGACCGGGGTATCGATCGAGCGGGTGACCAACCGAACAAGATCATCGTAGCTGAGCCATGTTCCGAGCGCACGCACATTGGAGACCTGGGCGCACGAGCAGATCCGCAGGCACACGCACTCAAGCCCCCGCTTTTCCCAATACATCCGGCCCAGGTCCTCCGCGAAGCACTTGGCAAGCCCGTAGAAGGTGTCCGGGCGGTGGGGAACGTCGACGCCGATCGCCTCGGTTTTGTGGTACATCCCCACGGCATGGATCGAGCTGGCATAGACGACGCGCTTGACGCCTTTGCGATAGGCGGCTTCCCACACGTTGTAGGCACCAATGACGTTCGGGCCGAGCAGCGTCTCGAAGGGACGCTCATCACCGATGGCGCCGAAGTGCACAACGACGTCTGCCCCTGCGAGCAGTTCCTCCATCTCTGCAAGGCACGTCAGGTCCGCGCGGTGGTAACGCTCACCCGGATAAAGCGCGCCGAGCCCCTCGGCGATGTCGGAGGAGATCAATTCCTGTCCGAGGTGTGCCAGAGGCTCGCGCAGGTATGAGCCGAGGCGGCCTGCCGCGCCCGTCAGAACGATCCTTCCTGCCATTTCACTCCCTCCCAATCGGATTTTTCGTCCTGCCCAAGCTGGCTCCGCCATACGCCACCTCGGTCAGATGACAGCTTGTTCAACATGCGCCTCACCCCGTTCAACTCTGTCGTAGTGGAATGGCGTGAGATCAAGCGTACGGTAACCGCCGTGGGTGATCCACTCCGCCAGGCCACGCCCCATGGCGGCGGACTGCTGCAATCCGTGCCCGGAAAATCCGTTCATAAACAGGAAGTTGGTAACGCCGATGTGAGGCCCCACGACAGCGTTCTGATCGAGCGTATTGTAGGCGTAATGCCCCACCCACTCCGCCGTCACTTTGATCGCCTCGAACTGCGGAATACGATGGGCAATCACCGGCCAGATGTGTTCGGCCCACAGGGCCTGGTCCATCGTAAAGTCATCCGGCGCGACGGCGGGATCATGCGCCGCATGCGCCCCGGCAAGGTAGGTGCCGGACCCGTTTTCACGCACGTGAACGCCAGAGGGGTCGATGGTGAGGGGCAGATCGCGATCAAGAGGGCGTTCAGCGGAGAATATCCACGAATAGCGTTTGCGTGGCTCAATTGGCATTTCAATTCCGGCCATGCGTGCCGTTTGCGCCGCCCGCGGTCCCGAAGCATTGACGACGACACCGCAACCGATCTGCGCGCCGCATGCGAGGTCCACCGTCTCGACCCGGTCGCCGCGCGCATTCAAGCGCATCGAAACGGCCTCGTTCGTGATGTAGCTGACGCCGCGCTCGCGGGCTTGGCGCCGCCACCACTGGAAGACCGTCCAGCCGTCCCAGTAGCCTTCGTCGATGCGGTTGATGCTGCCTAGAACGATGCCGTCCAGGTTGTAGAACGGATAGTGCTCTGCAATTTCTGTGGGGCTCATGAGTTGGGTTGCTGCACCGGCGGCGCGTTGGATCAACTGGTTCTCGCGCAGCACGCTCGCAAACGCGTCGGTGTCGGCGAGATACATGTACCCGAACGCGTGGATGCCAAGTTCAGGCACGCGTTCATCGCCTCCCATGTGGCGTCTGATGTTCGTGACGAAGTCTGCTGCGAACCGGGAAATCGCGATGTTGAGCGGCGATGAGAATTGCTGCCGCATGCAGGAATTGGTGTGCGCCGTGGAGCAAAATTCATAAGTGGGATCGCGCTCGATCACGAGGACTGAACCATTAAAGTCCGGATTATCGGTCAGGAACCAGGCGAGCGCCGAGCCCATAATGGCACCGCCGACGATCACGACATCGTACTGCGACCGGTCAGGCTCCGGCGATATGGGCGGAAGCGCAATCACACGTCCTCCCCGGCTGCAACAGCCTTCTGGACGGCGGAAATATCCTCTTCGCTCAGACCGTAAACGCTGCGGGCCGCCGCTTCGGTGATGTAACCGCGCGCCAAATCCCGGCGCACGGCCTCGCGTGCCCGGTGCGCAGCGGGTCCGAAACCGCCGCCGCCCGGGCAGTCCAACACCACGCATCCGCCGTGCGGGATGGGCTGTCGGCCCTTCGCCTTCAGTGGCGTGCCATCTTTGAGCCTGAGCACACTCACCGCACCATTATCGCCGCCTGCGCGCCCACGTGCCGGATGATGAACACGATCAAACATGGCAGAAAAATCAAAGTTGTGGCCGTTGCGCGCTTCCACCTCGATCGTCTGGCCAAGGCCACCGCGGAACGTGCCGGCCCCGCCAGAATCAGGGCGCAATTCCTTTCGCCAGACCACCACAGCTCCGGCATGTTCAGTCGCCTCCACCGGCATCGTCATGACCCCAGAGGGAAACGCTGTCGCATTCAAGCCGTCGAGCATTGGCCGCGCGCCGGAACCGCCGGAGTTGAACGCCAGGACCTCGCTGCGCTCAGCGCAAGGTCTGTCATCATGCAATGACGCCGCGGTGTCGCTGCGGCGCACGCTGACTTGGAAATTGCACAACGCACCGGCCCCCTCAGCCTGGATGCGGCCGGGCAGGAGCACATCGAGCGCCGCGAACACCGCATCCGGGATCATATGCCCGATCACGTGGCGCAGGCACACCGGTGCTGGCGGTTGCGCATTCACGATGCTGTTCAACGGCGCAGTGACCTGAAAAGGTGCAAGCGACCCAGCGTTGTTTGGAATATCCGGCGCAATGACACACTTGAGCGCATAACATGCGTAAGCCTTTGTGTAGACCAACGGCACATTGATCCCGTGCGCGTCGAGCCCGGACGTCCCAGCGAAATCGGCGGTCACCCGGTCGGATGTCAGCGTGAGCGTCACGGTGAGATCGATCGGATTATCGTAGCCGTCGATGCGCATGGCGCCACGCACGGCGCGCTGTGGCAGCGTCGCAATCCTTTCAACTGTTGCGCGCTGAGCGGTCTCAAGAATGAACGCCGCGATGTCCTCCAGGTCCGAGATCCCATACTCGGTCAACATCTGCGAAAGCCGGCGGTGCCCGACCGCATTGCACGTGACCATCGCATGGATGTCGCCGATCACGGCGCGCGGGGTGCGCACGTTCTCTGCGATCAGTCGAACAAGGGTCTGGTCGATCTCCCCGCCGTTCGCGAACTTCATGATCGGGATGGCGAGACCCTCTTCGAAAACCGACAGCGCATCTGCCCCTAATCCCCGCCCACCGATATCCACGACGTGGGCCGTACAGGCGAAAAATCCAACGAGTTGCGCCCTGTGGAACGCCGGCGTGACAACAGTGATGTCGTGGCGATGGCCCGTGCCTTTCCAGGGGTCGTTGGTGAGGTAGACATCGCCGTCGAGGATGTTCGGCGCGCCTATTTCGCGGATGAAATGGGGCACCGCATCAGCCATGGCGTTGACATGGCCTGGAGTGCCCGTCACCGCCTGGGCCAGCATGCTCCCTTGGGCGTCGTAGACACCGGCGGACAGATCTCCAGCCTCACGCACGGAGGTGGAAAATGCCGTCCTTACAAGCGCCTGGGCCTGCTCCTCAACGATGGAGATCAGCCGGTTCCACATGACATGCCGAGCGACGGTGCCAAGCGCTGCGCTCATCGCTTATGATCCTCCCGCATGCCGTTCACCGGCCGACCACGCACAATGTCGAGCGTGCCATCTGCGCGACAGGTCAGGACAAAACCAGCAGGCACAATGACCGTCGTCTCGATCTCGGTCACAACGGCGAGGCCGGGCACGCGCATGCCTGGACGCAGGGCACCGCGGGCGAATTCGGGAGCATGGATAAAATCGCCGGCGTTGGGATCAAAAATGCGACGCTGCCCAGCCGGCTCGGGCGGTGCAACGGGAGGTCTTTGCGGTACCGGTTCAATTGCAGGCAGCCGCGTGGCGACCCGCGCAGACCAGA
>CAZGNQ010000334.1:0-3955 GCA_964527285.1 uncultured Hyphomicrobiales bacterium
CAACTTCAGCGCGCCCTATGGCAAGGTCATCGAGATCGACAAGGACAAGCGTGACGAGAACGTCGTGTCCGTCGCGGTCGCGCGCGAGGTGATCCAGGTCGCGCAAGTGTCGGCCGAAGCTCAGGTCTGCAAGATGCCGGCAGAGCAGGTGGCCAACTTCCGCGCCATGATGAGCCATCTGACCAAGCAGGCCAAATACACAGAGCAGCAGGAGCTCTATATTCAGCAGCTCCACCTGTTCACAACCATGTGGCTGAGCGGAAACATCAAGATCGTGGACAGCGCTGGCGACAAGGATGTGGTTGTGGATGAAAGCGGCAACACAAATACACAGGAGTGCTCCGAAGAGCGCAAGGCGCGCATCGCGACGAACGTCACGCGCTACATCTGCCGGGTCTCGCCTGAAAGCATCAAGGATGGCGGCTGCAGCGCGGTGGCGAGCCAGTAATCGGTAGGCCACGCGGCGGTGCGCATCGCGGCGCTGGCTTGACTTGCGCGAGCCATTGTTGGACATGAGGAGCGAGCGGGCTGTTTCGGCCCGCTTTTTTCGTTTGCACTCCTGCGTTCAACCCGGTCGCTGGTGATTGAACTGTCGGCTCTGTGCGTGAGGTGGCCATCCGGCCAGCGCTGCATCAGGGCAGAGGAAGGCGTGCTTTATGTTCCCAGCGTCGCCCGTTCGAGCGGGTGCGCTCTTTGCCGTTTGGAGAGACCATGAGCAAGCGCGTCAGCGCCAAGCATAAGATCGATCGCCGTATGGGCGAGAACATCTGGGGCCGTGCCAAGAGCCCGTTCAACCTGCGTCAGAACGCACCCGGCCAACACGGTGCGCGGCGTAAGGGTAAGTTGTCTGACTTCGGTGTGCAGTTGCGCGCCAAGCAGAAACTCAAAGGCTACTACGGTTGCGTCACTGAGAAGCAGTTCAAGGCAACCTACAACGAGGCAACCCGCATGAAGGGAGACACCTCGGAAAACCTGATCGGCCTGCTGGAACGCCGCCTCGACGCGATGGTCTACCGCTCGAAGTTTGTGCCGACGGTCTTCGCCTCGCGCCAGTTCATCAACCACGGCCATGTGCTGGTGAACGGCCGGCGCGTGAACATCCCGAGTTACCGGGTGCGTGTCGGCGACATCATCGAGGTGAAGGAAAAATCGCGTGAGATGACCCTCGTTATGGAGGCCATGCAGTCCGGCGAGCGCGACATCCCCGATTACATCGAGGTCGATGCGCCGAAGTTTGCTGCGCGCATGGTCCGCGTGCCCACGCTTTCTGAGGTTCCCTACCCGGTGATGATGGAACCCAACCTCGTCGTCGAATTCTACTCACGCTGATCACGGCGGGCGGCCGGGGCGAGACCTGGTCGCCGCCGCTCACACCTCACCTATTCGCTGCCCGCGCGATCACACGCCGTGCCGTCGGAACCGGGTTTGCAGCCAAACCAATTCTCGGTTGGCTTGGCGGCGCCCGTCGACGGCTGCATGATGCCGTTTTCGTCAGGCACCGGATCGGCAACGATGCCGTCGATTGCTGTTTCCGCATCGCTTTCGGGCTCTGCCTCCACCAAGCCGGACCCCTCTCTCAGATCACTCGGACTTGCGCCGATGACCGGGTCCGGATTGCCGACGGGCGACGCGGCGTCAGCGTGAATTGGCACGAAAGTGATGATAACCGCCGCCAACAGGCCAACGTTTGATGGTCCATTCATAACAAGCCTCCATATCTCCGTAGAGAACGGGGCTGCGATGCAGACGTTCCCTGCGCGCCAAGCCGGCATGGTCGTGCCTCGCGTGGTCGTGCCTCGCATGGTCCTGGCCGGCGTGGTCCCCGCCCCCTCCAACAGCGACCGCTCAGAGAAAGGCGACATGTTATGCTGCGTTACATTCCGGTGATCGGTTTCCTCGCGCGCTGCATCGAAGAGGAGCGGACGACGGATCTGTACATCCTGATCGCCAACCTGCTCATGGCAACTACGCTTGCCGTGATCGTCTTCGGTTATCCTGCCGTCATCCTGATTGCGCTTGTTTTCACACTGCTCATTGGCGCGGCCGTGCTCATGTCCACACGCGGCTGATGGTGTCCGTCCGCTCGAGGTCGGATGGCCTGGGGCGAATGGCGCACAATAAAATCGATAACGGTTGTTTATCCGGCGTTTCAAAGAAAGCCGGATAAGCTCCGTTGGCGTGCATGCGCCCGGCGTGAAATTTCTGGCCCCGACGGCACGTCAGCGGCTTTACCGCCGGTGAAGGCCGCCTTTAACTAGCGTATAAGCCACCATCGTCAGCACCACGCTTGCGGCAAAATAATAGATACCGATCTGCGCGTCAGCCTGGGCTACGGTGCCGGCGTTGACATAGAAAATGATCAACGCCAACACCATGACGTCCATCATGGACCATTTGCCGAGCCATTCCAGCCGCTCAAACACCTTCTCATGGCGCTCGGGGGCACCCATGCTGAGCGTTGTCACAACCAACAGATAAAGCAGCTTCAGCCCGGGAAACACGACTGAGAAAATGCCAATCAGAATGGCGAGGAATTGCTCGCCTTGGGCATAGAGCGCCTCGATGGCGGCCATGACGGACTGCTCATCGCTCCAGACATAAAGCTTCGTCAATTTCAGCGCAGGCTCCGTCAGGCCCAAGTAGAGCGTGACTCCGGCCGCAATGGTGACCGACAGCGTCAGCAAACGGCGCAGGAGGCCAAACCGGTGCGTTCTTGCAGCCGGGAGCCCCTGCGCCGGAGCATGCGAAGCATCCCCGTCCGTCGCACCCTCGTCATGCATCAGCTGGGCGCTTTCGCGCGCCAGCCGCGCTTCCCGGTCAACGCGCGCCAGCTCATCGCGCGCGGTGCGTTTGATCCAGCCGTAGGAGGCCATGATCAGGAGTACCGAGATGGCGAAATAGCGCGCGCCGGGCTGGCTGACCGCATCGCCGAGGCCCGATGATTTCAGATAGACAATGGTGAGTGCAATGACCAGTACATCGTGCATTGACCATTTGCCCACGCTTTCAAGTGTGCGCAGGACGTGGCGCTGTGCCGCCAATTGTGCGGGCGAGAGAGCAGCAAGGACGTAGAGATAGAAAAGCTTCGCGCACGGCAGGAGAATGGAGAAAACCAGGATCACGCCGGCCAGCAAAAATTCCCGATCCAGGTATAACGCATAAACGGCCGACGCCAGCGAATGGGCATCGGAGAAGTAGTAGAACTGCGTGAGCTGAATGATCGGTTGAGTGATGCCGAGATAGAGAAAGATCCCGGCCGCAACGATCATGAAATTGAGAATGATCCGCCGCCAGGGCCAGCGCTCTCCTTCGCCATCATCCGCCAGAATGTTGGCGACTGGGTGCGGCCGAGGCGGGTTTTGGAGGCCTGGCGCACGGGAGTGGCTATTGCGGTTGGACATGACGCACGTTTGTTGGAGGAGGGCGCGGGTCGCATCTCCGCGATCCGCCCGTCGCTACGGTTGGCGTCCGTCCAAAACAAGGCACCGCAGAGGTGAGCCCGTTCATCGGGCTGGTGTTGCCGGCTCATGAGGGACCAGGGGCCGAACGCCATATGGAACGTGCATGATGGCGTGAACGCGTGAAGATCGTCTCACCGGCCGCTCGCCACCGCGCTCACCACGACCCTGACCGCATGGCACGCCGTTTCTTGTGTGTCCGCACCATGCCGAGCGCCGCGCGCTTCCCGGTCATCCGACCAACGTTCCCGGCCCCCGAACGAGGCCCGCTCCCCTGGAACAAAGCTGCAGTCCCTCGATCAGGCCAGCGCCGTGCCGTGAGACGTGGGGATGCCTTTTTCCTGCAAAAGCGTCTGCAATTCGCCGGCCTGGAACATCTCGCGGATGATGTCACAGCCGCCGACGAACTCACCCTTCACGTAGAGCTGCGGGATCGTCGGCCAGTTCGAGAACTGTTTCACGCCCTCGCGGATCGACATGTCCTCAAGCACATTGAT
>CAZGNQ010000335.1:0-3913 GCA_964527285.1 uncultured Hyphomicrobiales bacterium
GGTGCCGTGGCCGCACCGACCGCCGGCCTCCATCTGACGCCGGACCTTATGGACAAGTTGCATGCCGCCGGCATCTCGCATGCAACAGTCACCCTGCACGTTGGCGCCGGTACGTTCCAGCCGGTGAAAAGCGAAGACATCAGCGCGCACCGGATGCACGCCGAATGGGGCGAGGTGCGTGCCGATGTGGCAGAGCAGATCAACGCGGCGCGCGCGCGTGGCGCGAGGGTCGTTGCCATCGGGACCACCTCGTTGCGCATTCTCGAGGCGGCAGCAAACGCAACGGGAAGCGCCGGGCCTGCCGCTGGCAGCGCGCCAGAACGGAAATTAACACGGGTCGGGAGCGCAACCGCGGCTGCGTGTCGATCACGGGTCGTTTCCGCCTTCCAGGGCGAGACCGACATCTTCATCACACCGGGCTACCGGTTCCGGTGCGTTGACGTCCTATTTACGAATTTTCACCTGCCGCGCTCCACACTGTTCATGCTGGTGAGCGCATTCAGCGGACTGGAGACCATGCACGCAGCCTACGCGCACGCCATTGCCGCGCGCTACCGGTTCTACTCCTATGGCGATGCGTGCCTCCTGCACCCCAGTTCCAACGCGGCGCCCCAATGACCTTACCGCCCGCATTTTCATTCCGTTGCCGTAGCACCGATGGCCTGGCCCGCGCCGGCGAGATCACAACCAGTCGCGGCGTTGTGCGCACCCCGGCGTTCATGCCGGTCGGCACTGCGGGCACCGTCAAGGCCATGTATCCCGAGCAGGTGCGCGATACCGGCGCCGACATCATTCTCGGCAACACCTATCACCTGATGCTGCGCCCAGGCGCTGAGCGCGTCGCCAGCTTTGGCGGACTGCACAATTTCATGCGTTGGGACGGGCCAATCCTGACAGACTCTGGCGGCTTTCAGGTCATGTCCTTGGCCGGCCTGCGCAAGATGACGGAAGACGGTGTCACGTTCCGCTCTCACATCGACGGCTCACAGCATTTTTTATCCCCTGAGCGCTCGATCGAGATCCAGTGCCTGCTTGGTGCAGACATCCAAATGCAACTCGATGAATGCACGTCATACCCCTGCACCTACGACGAGGCCAAATCGTCGCTGGAGCTCTCGTTGCGATGGGCGGCGCGCTCTCGCGAAGCGTTTGCCGTCCACGCCGGCCCGCATCAGGCGTTGTTCGGGATCGTCCAGGGCAGTGTCCATGAGGATCTGCGGGTCCTCTCCGCCAGTGCACTGATCGAGATGGATTTTCCCGGATACTCCGTCGGGGGGCTGGCCGTTGGAGAGGGCCAGGCTGAGATGCTGCGCGTTCTCGACTTCACCTGTCCGGCCCTGCCGGCCAACAAACCACGCTACCTGATGGGGGTCGGCACACCCATCGACATCGTGGAGGCCGTGGCACGCGGCATCGACATGTTTGACTGCGTGATGCCAACCCGCTCGGGCCGCCACGGGCAAGCCTTCACATGGGGCGGAAAAATCAACCTGAAGAATGCAATCCACGCAGAAGACATGTCACCGCTCGACCCGGAAAGCGGGTGTGCGGCCGGCCGCGATTACACGCGCGCCTATCTGCACCACCTTGTGAAATGCCAGGAGTATCTGGCCGCCATGGTCCTGAGCTGGAACAATATCGCGTTCTACCAGGAGATGATGACCCGTATGCGGTCAGCGATTGCCGATGGTCGGTTCGCCGAATTCCGCAACGATCTGCGCCGACGTTACGGCCTGGAACCGGTCGATTAACTTCACAGGTCGGCCCGATGGGATGCCTCCGGTGAGCACATGTTCAGGTGCGTGGCTGGCTGGCGATCCTCACCTGAGGGGCGTCACATCGATGAGGAGGGCGAAGGCCTTGAACAACACATCTGCCAAGGGAGCGCCGCCCGATGCAGGCGCACTTGCTGCGGTGGACTGGTCAACGTTGCCAGCCCCGGTTGACGATGGTGCCTGCGATCATCTGGCGGGCCGTGCCATGCCGGAGATCACCCTTTCGACAACCTCCGGCGACGCCATCCGCCTCGATGCCCTGGCCGCTCGCACTGTGATCTTCATCTATCCGATGACCGGCACGCCCGGCGTGGCACTGCCCGACGGCTGGGACGGCATTCCCGGCGCGCGCGGGTGCACGCCACAGGCCTGCAGCTTCCGTGATCTCACCGCAGACCTTTCGGCAGTGGGCGCGCACACTGTTTTTGGATTGTCCACCCAAAGCGAGGATGAGCAGGCCGAGGCCGCGCGGCGCCTGCATCTGCCGTTCCCGCTCATCAGCGATCCCTCGCTCGCGCTTGGCAGGGCGCTCAATCTGCCAACCTTTGAAGCGGGCGGGCGTCGGCTTTATCGACGCGTGACGCTGCTGATTGAGGCGGGACGCATCGCACACCGCTGGTATCCAGTGTTCCCGCCCGACCGCAATGCCGGCGATGTGGTCGCCCATCTCCGCGCGCACGTGCAGCCGGCATCAGCTTAGCAGGTGTCGGTCCGGCCAACGCTGCCCTGGCCAGTTTCGTACTCCGGGGTCGGACTGGGGATTTTCGGACTGGGGCGTCTCCGTCCAGCCGGTTCTCGCGTGACCGAAATCAGCTTTTGCCGGCGTCCACATCGACGTCGCGCAACTGCGATTCCCGATAAAGGAGATAAAGCCCGGACCCGACGATCACGGCGCCCCCCGCCAGCGTCCACAGATCAGGGACATCCCCAAAGATCAAATACCCGAGGATGATCATCCAGAGCAGGCCCGTGTAGACGAACGGCGCCAGCGTTGGGGCGGGTGCAAAGCGATAGGCGTGGACCAGCAGCCAGTGGCCGATCCCGCCGGAGATGCCCAGGGAGACGAGACCGACCCAGTGCCACCACACGTCGGGCGTCTCCCAGACCAGGAATGCAAACGGCGTCGTGATCACGAACCCCGCGAGAGGCGTGTAAAAGGTCGTGACGTCAGGGGGGTCGTGTCGGGCCATGTAGCGCGTGCACAGATTGAGCAGCGCGTAACAGGCAGCCGCCCCGAACGACAGCCCTATGGCCCAGTGCACGCCGCCAACGCCCGGGCGCATGACCAAGATCACGCCGGCGAACCCGACGATGATGGCGAGCATCCGGCGCCAGCCGACCCATTCCCCCAGCAGCGGACCGGCCAATCCGGCGACGATCAGCGGCGCCAGGAGAAAAATCGTAATCGTCTGGTCAAGTTGCAGATAACTGACGGCGAAAAAGTTGAACATGGTTGCCCCCATCATGAAGATCGACCGCAGGATCTGAAGCAGCGGCTTGCTGGTCTCCATGAGAGCGGGGAGCCGTTGCGGGCCAAGCATCACCACATTCAGCGCCACGTTCACGGCAAAGCGCATCCAGATGATCATCAGCACTGGGAGGAGCGCGATGTCGCTCAGCACCTTGGCGGTCGTATCGAGGAGCGAAAAACAAAGGATCGCGCCGATCATCAGAGAGATGCCGAGCAGCCGCCGTGTGGTGAGCACCTGCGTGCCGAACCCACCCAGCGGCGGCGCACCGGCGCGCGTGAGCGGTGTGGGCGCAGTGTTGCTCACTGTTGCCCCTGCCGCTGCGCCAGAAGGATGCGAAGCACGATCGTCAGACTGTGGCGTGGCCATCGGTGGTCCTCAGCGCGCTCAGGTGGGTGGAGGTCGGTTGGCGCGCCAGTAAAACCGGGACTGGCAAACCGGGACTGGCAAACCGGAACTGCAGAGGCCGCACAACCAACGCTGCACGGCAGACGGCCCCTGCGAGAGCACGGTCGCGCCGGCCGGGCCTCATCACGCACATCAGCATACATTTTGCTGTCAGGCGTGGACAAAGGCCCGTCAATCGACTATGTGCCCGGTTCCAGCCGATGAATGGGCCCGTAGCTCAGTTGGTAGAGCAGCTGACTTTTAATCAGCGGGTCACAGGTT
>CAZGNQ010000336.1:0-3900 GCA_964527285.1 uncultured Hyphomicrobiales bacterium
GGGTCGAATATGAGGCCGACATCGAAACGGTCGTCGTGCGCACGCACACCACGGGCGATTTCGAGGCCAAGCTGGAGCGCAAAACCCAGACCTCCGGTTGCGCGCAAGGGACCGTGTTTGGCGATCTGATGGAGCACATCGAGGCCGCCAGCCTCAGCGCATCGGCCCGCCTCAAGACCTCCTGGCTGTATCGGCTGACCCGTGAGATCAACACCACGCCAAGCCTTTATCTCTCCGCGGGCGCCATCCATGGCTGCGTTCTGGCACGCGAGGGAGAGATACTGCTCTATATGGAGGATGTCGGTCGCCATAACGCGGTCGACAAAATCGCTGGATACATGCTGCTGGCGGGCATGGCGGCCGATGACAAGATCTTTTATACGACCGGCCGCCTGACAAGCGAGATGGTGATCAAGACCGTGCGCATGGGCATTCCCATTCTCATATCGCGCTCCGGCTTCACGGCCTGGGGGGTTGATCTCGCACGCCAGACCGGCCTGACGCTGATCGGGCGCGCACGGGGGCACCGTTTCGTGGCGCTGTCCGGCCATGCGCGGATCGTCTTCGATGCTGACCCGTCCGCTGGCCCGCATGAGCCGGAAGCGATGGGGCGCAAAGGCGCGAGGGGCGCGAGTGCACACGATGAGTGAACCGGGCAACGGCGCAAGTGATGTGGCAGGCGTGATCCTTGCTGGCGGGCTCTCACGGCGCATGGGCGGGGGAGACAAATGCCTGCGCCCGCTGGCAGGCCAGACGATGCTCGATCATGTGATTGCGTGCGTGGCTCCGCAGGTGCGCCACCTCGTTCTCAACGCAAATGGTGATCCTGAGCGCTTTGCTGCTTTTTCCCTCCCCGTGATCGCTGACCCGATTGCTGATCACCCCGGCCCACTCGTTGGCGTGCTGGCGGGGCTTGAATGGGCGGCAGCGCTCGAACGAGCGGCAGACGTAGGGCCGACGACAGGTTCGCCGGCCGGCGCTGGCATAAGCGCTGTCGCCAGCGTGCCGGGTGACGCACCGTTGCTGCCCGCCGACCTCGTCACGCGCCTGGAGGCAGCGCGGCGTACCGCCGGAGCCGATATCGCGCTTGCCGCATCGGACGGCCAGACGCACCCGGTGGTCGGCACCTGGGCACTGCATCTTGCCGAACCACTGCGCGCCGATCTGCAAGCCGGTGTGCGCAAGGTTCTGGATTTTTGCGACCAGCACAGCATTGTGACCGTTGAATTCCCCTCCCTCAACGTCAATGGCGAGACCATCGACCCGTTTTTCAACGCCAATCGGCCGGATGATCTTGCCCAGGCGGAGCGCATCCTACGCGCTCGGGCTGGCGCGGTGTGACGGGCCGCATAACAGTGCCGGTGATCGGCATCGTGGGGTGGAAAAACTCTGGCAAGACCACCCTTGCCACCCGGCTCATTGCCGAACTCACCGCGCGGGGCATGGCGGTGGCGAGCATAAAGCGGACGCATCACGCCTTCCAGGTGGACGAGGGCGACACCGACAGCGCCCGCCATCGCCGGGCCGGCGCACGCCAAGTGGCACTGGTGGCGGATGGCCGCTGGGCCTTGATGAGCGAAGTGGCGACGCCCCATCCCATGACGCTGGAGGCCATGCTTGCAAAGCTCGACACTGCGGACATCGTGGTCGTGGAAGGATTTAAATCCGCAAGCATTCCGAAAATTGAGGTGAGAGGCGTCCCGCGCGATGCAGCGCCACCGCTTGCGCCGGACGATGACCACGTGATCGCCGTCGCCTGCGATGGCGTGCCAGCGCAAGGCGATCCGCAGGCCCTCCCGCGATTTTCCCGCGATGCCGTTGGCGAGATCGCGACTTTTGTCGCAGCGCAGTGTATCACCGCAGCATAACGGTGCAGTCGAACCTTACAGCTCATCCGATCCGGGACCCATCACCTGGGCCGAACGATGCAGCGACGAAACAAATCCCAGAGCGCTTCAGGTGAACGCACGTGAACTTGAACCGCTCCAGGCACCATCCCGCCTGAAAGCAGGACATCGGCCATGGCTCATGCGTGCGCATTGATCGGGACCAAAGCCGCCACGAGGACGCTGTGTGCCCTCCTCATCGCTGGCGGAGTGGCATTTGGGGCGGCCAACGGCGTGCACGCCTCATCCCTCAGCCCGTCGGTCTCAGACGCGCTGGCATCCGCCACGGCCTCCCAGCCAGCCGAACCGCCGGTGCCAACGGGCATCGCACCGTCAGATCCGGTCATCGCGCTCGTTGGCAGTGGCATCGACTACACGCGGCCCAAACTGGCCGAGCGCCTGGCCCGCGACGGCGAGGGCCTCATCATCGGGCAGGATGCCATCGACAACGATCTGCAGCCGTACGGCACGGGCTTTTCCAACCTGATGGCGGAGGTGTTGGCGACAAACCCGCCGCCCGTGACGCTCGCACCGTACCGCCTTGCACCGGACGTGACGGAAAACCTGATGGCCACCATGGCGCACATCGCCTGGGGACCGGCTGAAATCGTGCTTCTGGAGCCGGGGTTTGCGGAGGAGATCGGCAATCGGGCGTTGCTGTTCGAAGCCGCGGTTGCCATGCCGGAGCGGCTGTTTATAGCGCCCGTTTCGCACCGCCCGGAGACCCCAACAGACCCGCGCGCGCGCATCCTCGCCTCGCAGCGGCCCAGCAATCTTGTCTGGCTCATTGGGCAGGCGGAACCCGCCGACGCGGATGCCGATTATGCCGTCGCGCCGGCCGCCGAAGCCAAAGCCGTGAATGGCACGGCGCCGCATGACGCTGGACGCCAAACGCCAAGCGCGCCGCTGGAGGACATCGTGCGCACCGCCATGGCCACGCTGACAACCACCGTGCCATCTCCATCAGGCGGCCAATCGCCTTCTTCGGCGCCGGTGCGCCCGGGCACCAGCATCCTCCCCACCACCGGCACAGCCCGCGCTGAGGCATTGCTCCGGACGTTGCGGTCCCGGGACTGATGCCAAGGAAATCGGAACAGAGGGGATCGAAACAAGAGGGCGGGAGATATCGGGTACGGCAACAGGAGTGACGGAGACAAAAAAAGGCGCGGCTGATGCCACGCCCCTTTCGTCTGTCGTAATGATCCGGGCGCCGGTCGGCCAGGCCAATTCCTGAGACCGGTCACTTCCCGCGACCGGTCACTCCCCACGACCGGTTACTTCTCACAACCGGTCATTGGCGCCCCGTCAGGCTCAACGCTCAGCCGTTGCGGCGGCGACGCGGACGGCGGGGACGATCGTCCTCCTCCTCTTCCTCACCTTCGGCGCGCGGAATTTCTTCCCCAGTTTCCTGGTTCACGACCTTCATGGAGAGGCGCACCTTGCCACGGTCATCAAAGCCGAGCAGCTTGACATAAACCTCCTGGCCCTCAGACACGCACTCCGCCACGGTCTCCGGCCGGCGGTCGGCCACGAGTTGCGAAATGTGCACCAGTCCGTCGCGCGCGCCGAAGAAGTTCACGAAGGCGCCGAAGTCCACGACCTTGACCACCTTGCCCTTGTAGACGGTGCCAATCTCCGGCTCGGCGGCGATCTCGTTGATCTTCTGGCGTGCGATCTCGATGGATTCAGCCTTGGACGCTGCGATCTTGATCGTGCCATCCTCGCCGATGTCGATCTTAGCGCCGCTCTCCTCGACAATCCCGCGGATCACCGATCCGCCGCTGCCGATCACTTCGCGGATTTTCTCCACCGGGATGTTCACCGTCTCGATGCGCGGCGCGTGCTCGCCAAGATCGCTGCGGGTCGTATCCAGTGCCTTGGCCATCTCCGCCAGAATGTGCAGGCGGCCGTCCTTCGCCTGTGTCAGCGCCACCTTCATGATCTCTTCGGTGATGCCGGTGATCTTGATGTCCATCTGAAGGGACGTCACGCCGACCTCGGTGCCGGCCACCTT
>CAZGNQ010000337.1:0-3875 GCA_964527285.1 uncultured Hyphomicrobiales bacterium
ACGCTTGCACGCCTGCCGGTTTTCAAGACCGGTGCCTTCAACCACTCGGCCACCCCTCCAATGCTGGTCGCACCGCGATCAAGCGCCCCAACTAAGCCGCCCGGCCGGCCCACGCAAGAGACGGGGAGCACCCAACATCAGGAATGTCGCGCGCAGCGCTACTTGAGCCTCGCAGTCGTCAGACCCAGCGGTGCTGGCTGTGGGCTACCGGCTACGGGCTACGGCCTTCGCGGCAAGGTGCGGCGTGGCGTCATCAGCCGTGAGCGATCAGCCGTGAGCCACCCACGGTGGGCATACTGATCTTGGCACCACATATAAAGCGGGATCCCAACATGCACATGTCGTCACGCGTCGGCATGGATGAGCCAGCACGCCACAAGCATCACACGACAACCAGAGGGCGAACATCACACCGGTTGGCCCCGCAACGGTTGTCTCAAGCACCACAATGCAACCGCAGCGCTTCGCGATTGTTTTACCGTTGTTTGCAACTGTCTGATTGTAGGACACATTCTGGTGTATAGAACGGGCAATCGGTTGCGCAACGTCGACACGCACAGGGCATCCCCTGGACAGCACGTCGACATGGCAGCCGTGCCTTGACATCGGCAGAATTGTCACAATCCCTGGGCCTGAACCGACCGAACCCAGCGCCAATTCGGTAAGTCCACTGAAGTGAGTAGCACCGTGACACGCTCAACACCGAACGCCGCAGCGTCGATGCGCATCTCCCGGCGCGCCGCCCGGCCGAACTCGCAACCGCGACGCAGCACGACGCTCGGCCTGGTCGCGGCAAGCACATTCCTCGCCGCCGCCATCACGGTCGCGCCGGACGTGTTCGACCCCGCCGCCCAGACGATGTTCGCCACCAAGGCCAGCGCGCAAGCGACCGGCACACGCGAAACCGATGTCGACGGCGAGCGCGCAATGCTGGTGCTCGACGCTTCAGGCTCAATGGCCGATCTCATGGGAGATCCTGGCATGGCGCGGGGGCAGGGCGTTGCGTTGCCCACGCTGCCCCGTGCGTCGGTCGATGGCGGCCTTGGTCCATCGCGCACGTCCAAGATGTCGATTGCCCGCCGTGTTCTGAAGCGGGCGGCCCGGCGCTGGGCGCGCGACGAGGTGAAGGTCGGTCTTGTCGCCTACGGGCACAGGCTGACGGACAGCTGTTCCGACATTGAAACGCTGCTGCCGTTCGAGGCGTTGGACGCGCAAGCATTCGAGCGTGTCATCGACGATGTGACGCCGTCAGGAAAGACGCCCTTGTCCGATGCGCTGGTGCATGCCGCAAACGCACTGGACTACCGCGACCGGTCAGCCACCGTTGTGCTGCTGAGCGACGGCCAGGAGAATTGCTACAAGGACCCTTGCGCCATGGCGCGGCGTCTGAAAGCCGACGGCGCCGATTTCCGGGCCCATGTCATTGGCTTTCGCGTCGACGCTGAAGCGCGGCGCGAACTGCAATGCGTGGCGCGGGTGACGGGCGGCGAATACACCGACGCCGAAGACGCTGACGAACTGTTCGACGCGCTCTCTCTTGTGACGCTGCCGCGTGAGCCCGAATTCCTCGGCGATGCTGAACTGATCCTGCCGCGCCTGCAGGAAGGCCGCTATACGCTGACGATCCGCCTGCGCAGCGACACGGTCGCAGCCGAGATCGCGCCACTTGAGCCGCGGCGGGGACGCACCCTGCGCCTGCGCAATGATCCGCCTGTGCGTGCGCCGGCTGCACCGCGGCGCCAGGAGGCCCCGGTCCGGGTGATGCCACGGCGAGACAGTGCGGTGCGCCTTGCGCCGACAGCGAGCGAACCCGTGATGCCGCCTGCGCCCGTCGCGGAAATCGTGCCTGTGCGACAGACCGTCGTGCCGTCGCCTGCGAGCGCAAATCCGACACGTGATGCGGCTCTGAGGGAAGACCGCTCCGCGCCGCTGGCCGGTGGGGTCGAGCGTCGGTTCAATTGGCCTGATGAGCCGCTTGATGATGACACGAGCGACGTGGCCATGTTTGCGGCCGCGCCGTCCGATGATGCCGCTGACCTGGAGACGCGGGTTGTCCGCGAAGACACGCGGGCCGCCAGCCAACGGCGGTGGCTGACCGAGGTGGCCTTCCTGCCGCGTGACGAGCCGATCCTGCGCAGCGTGACGGCGCGTGGTGACGACGCGGCTGAAGACCTCGGGCTCCTGCCGGCAGCGCCGCTTGACATGCTGCGCAACGCGGCAGCAGACGATGACCAGCATAGAGAAACTGTGCGCCGCGCGGTGTATGTCCCCGATGAGCCCATCGCCTCAGCGCGGCGGTTGGACGTCGCTGTGCAACGGGCGGCCAGCAGTGGCGTCATCGGCCTGGGTCGCTTTGCGCCGCGGGAAAACGGCATCGCATCGTTCAGTGCCGGAAGCCAACAGCCCCGCGATGCCGATGATCGTGTCGAAGCGAGTGATCCGCCGATCCGCGCCGACCTCCCGGTGGACGACCTGTTGCTGGAAACACTGCCGGCGGACATTGAGGCCAATGCGAAGCCTGCGAATGCTGCCGGTGATGCCGCCGCCGCCCGCAAGCGCAGCCGCGCCGCGCTGCCGGATCCGCGCCTTGACGTCAGCACACCGCCAGCTCTTGCGCGTCCGAACGATGAGCCGCTGAGCGTACCGTCGCTTGCGGGGCGTTATGACTGGTTGGAGCCGACGCAGCCGGCGGCCAGAAACAGGCAGGACGCGCGGGCATCCACGCAAGTCCGCACGCCGCGCACGCGCGAGACCGTCAGCGTCCAGGGACGCTATGACTGGCTTGAGCCCACCTTCTCCGAGGATGCCACCTTGCCCGAGGATGATCGTGCGCCGCGCGTGACGCGTGCACCCCGGGCAGAGATCGAGATCGGCGCACTTGCCGGTCGTTACCACTGGCTCGAGCCGACGGCCCCTTCTCGTGGCAGGACAGATCCGGCGCGCCCCGACATTGACGCCGCTGACACGCCGCAAATTGCCGGGCGCTACAACTGGTTGAAACCCACGCCGCCCTCCGAGCCGCGCTTTGATGAGGTCGGGCGTGGCGCAACCGGAGACAAGCCGAGCAGAGAACAGCGTGCTGAGGGTGGGCAACGTTCACTGTCGTTGCGCGAGCGGTATTCATGGCTTGAGCCGACGCCGGCCGCGCCACCGCCGGCAACGCAGGGCACGCGCGAGGATGACGCTCGAACATGGGACGAAGCCCGCGCGCCGGACGAACCGGCGTTCGGGGCGAGCCTCGAACCGGACGACGGTGCGGGGCGATACGACATCAATGGCGCCAGAAACGGGCGCGCGTGGGGAGAGGCCCGACGCGCGCCTCTGGCGTCCGGGACGCCTGATGAGCGCTTGCGCGGGCGTTATGACTGGGTCACGCCGACAGCACCCGGCGCGGCCGATGATGGTTTTCTCGCACCCGGGCTTGCCGGCCTGACGGATGCGGAAGCGCCGCAAACGGACGACGGCGCTGCGCCCCGCAGCCTAACAGTGGCCAACCTGCCGGCCCGCGCACCAGCACGCACAGACGCGAACGCGCGCGACGTTGCGGTGAAAACGCCCACCGATGATCAGGGCGATGATTTTGGCCGCCTGGAGGGGCGTTACGACTGGCTCGACCCAATCGATATGGCAGACATTTCCGATGAGGCCCTGATCCGCGACAGCCTGATGAGCCCGCGCGGTGATCTGCTCGACGATGTGGTCAGTGGCCAAGAAGCGGGCGTCGACATCGCAGCCGATGCGCAGGTGGACGCTGACAGCACGTTCGCGGACGGCGCGCCGCTGACCGACGTCCCCGCTGGTCCGCAACAGCCATCGCGCGACGCGGCCGGTGGCGTTGTCGACTTTGTCGAAGCCTTGAGGCGGTCCGTTGGCCT
>CAZGNQ010000338.1:0-3835 GCA_964527285.1 uncultured Hyphomicrobiales bacterium
ACCGCCAGAGCCGTTCTCCGGGACGCCAACGGCTGCATCGTACGGGTGGGGAACCGGCGCGAACGCAGACACGGCCGGGGCACCAGCAGGTGCCGCCGTGCCGCGCTGAGCAGGCTGTTCAAGCTGCGAACCAGTGGTGTGCGGCGCGGCATGAATGGCCCCAACCGTGTTGGCGGGACGATGCTGCGCGCCACGATCTCGCCCCCCGCCTTCGTCGACGCCTGGACCGGCCTCCGCGCCGTGCGAGGTGACCGAATTCAACGCATCAACTTCGAAGATCTCCACGCTGCGAGAGATATTGCGCAGTCTCTGGACACCCTTGGGGTGGATGACGAACGGGCGCTTGTTCTCCACGTGGTCGTAGGTCTGGCGGGAGATGCAGATCATGCCAGCCAGCGCCATGCCTTCCAGCCGTGCCGCGACGTTCACGCCATCGCCCTGCAGATCGTCACCATCAACGATCACGTCGCCCACGTGAATTCCGATGCGCACGCGCGCCGGAGCCTGCTGCGCCTCGGCCCATGCGCACTGCGCGGTCCGCCCGGCCTCGCGCACCGCGCTCACTTCCGCCGCGTTTGGCCAGTCAGCAATGGCCTTCTGGATCATGACGGCTGCATCGAGCGCACTCACGGCGCTGGGAAACTCCGCCAGAAGCCCGTCTCCCAGGTGCTTGAACACGCGCCCCCCGTGGCCTGTCACCGCCGGGACGAACAGCACGTCTCGCAGCCGGCGCAGGAGCAGCAGCGTGTCGTCCTCACTGATCTCCATGAGGGCGCTGGACCCCACCACGTCCAGCGCGAGAAGCGCAGCCAGCCGGCGATCCAGTCGATCTGCCGCTCGACCAACGCTGGCGCGTGGGTCTGCCGCCGGCGCATCAGGAACCGCATCAGTGTTCTGGACCGGCTTGTCAGTGTCCATGGCGGGGTATCCTTGCCCGATCAGCGCCGGCTTTAAGCCATATCTCTCTCATAGGTGAGCGACCAGTTGATGACCATCGAACGGTATCGGGTGACTGGTCCGCAAGCCACTCAAATGGCACAATCGCAACACGCAATGTTTTGACGCCCGATCAGACTGATTTTTTGCCCGATGCGTTTCTGAATTTCACCAGTCGTCTCACAAACGCCCTTATTCGCTACATTCATCAACCCGGTCTTAAGCCTTTGTACACGCCCGGCGCGGCATCCTTCGTGCCGCCATTCTAGGGCCCGAATATGCGCCGGCTCCGGTGCAATTGCCGGGGCCTGAGCGTTGCGTATGAGGTTCCACATGCTGCTGCCCCTCCCCCGCTCCCTGCAAAACGTCCGCCGTGACCGACCTCACGCGTCCCGTCGCGCCGTCGCGGGCGTTGCCGCAATTGCCCTGTCACTGGGTGCACTGCCGGCGTCCGTGACGCCCGTGCAGGCTGCGGTGACACCGGCGATCCTGCTGACCGACGACAATTTCGTTCCGGCATGCGTGCAAGCGGATCGGCTCACGGCGTTTGTAAAGAAGCGCTACAAGGCGCTGCCAGACCGCTTCGCGCGCGTCGCCCACTTCTACGAGAAGCACGGCAGCGCGATCGGATTGCGCTGGGACTATGCGTTCTTCCAGATGATCGTCGAGACGAATTGGCTGCGATTCCGCCGCCCGAACGGTCGCCCCGGCGATGTGAAGGCGGACCAGAACAACTTCGCTGGCATTGGAGCGACAGGCGGCGGCGTGCCCGGCGAACGCTTCGCAACCGTGAGCGACGGTGTGCTGGCGCACCTCCACCACATCCAGATGTACTCGGGAAAACGCGTCTCCAACCCGAAGGCCAAGCGCACCCGCAAGGTTCAAGACTGGATCCTGCCCTGGTCGCGCGGGCTGGGTCGTCCGGTCACGTACACCGACCTGACAACCAAATGGTCGCCCACCGACAAGGGCTATTCCGACGACATTGAATCGATCGCGAAGCGTTATCGCAAGGAGTTCTGCGCGCCGGGCGAATGGGCCAAGCGCCGCGTGCCCGCCGGTGGCACCCAGGTGGCCGCGCTGAGCGATGACACAACGAGGTCTGATGCGTCGGCCGCGCCATCGCAGTCGGGCCAGGCCAGCCGGGCCACCACACAGACCGCGAGCCTTTCGCCAGCGACGGGCAGTGCCGTCCCGTGCAAGGTGTTTGCGGCGTCGTTCGATGGTGCCGGCAGCTCAATCCTCATCCGCACAGGCGATCGCAGCCAGGTGAATTACACCGCACTTGCCGTGGCGACGGGGCAGGAAGCGCTCCAGATGCAGGCGTTCATTGCGCAGCACGCGCCAGGCGGTGTGGCGATTGCGCAGTACGAGGGGTCCAAGGCGGCGCTGGACCGGGCCTTGAAGCTCTGCCCGCAGTCCTAAGCCCGACGCGACGGCACGGGACAGCCGGCGGCGACTGAAATCAAACGCTTCTCGGCGCGCGGGTTCCATCCGCGCGCCCATTTTTGTCTGATGCGCCGCGCAAGAATTCACGCGCAACGGCCCGGCAGGCTCACATCAGTGATGCTGCGGCGAAGTTGTCGGCCCGCTCATGCTGGGCCTGAAGGTCAAACCGCGCTTCGCTGCGCTCCCAGGCATCCTCGACGACGGACTGGCTGGCGCATCCGCCCGCTGCTGTGTCGGTACAAACCGCTGCCGGCGCGCCATAGACACCGGCGCCCGCCACAGGGGCCTTGGTGGCAAGGCCTGTCGCGACGGACAGCATCAGCGTGGCGATGATCATGTAGGCGTGCATTGATCCGCTCCAGGTGGGTTGGCTTGCACCTGAAATGGAATGGCGAGACCGGAGCGCAATGCAGCCCGCGAAGAGTTGATCGGGACGCGCCGCAATCGTGAGCCCCGGGAGCAACGAGGGGAGCAATCACTGGAGCGACCACCGCCGCGATCTTTGCCGCGATTTTGGGGCGCAATCACAAGCCGCCCCGCCCGGCATGCACAGCGACGCTGGCGGTGCTTGTCGTTGGCGACAACAGCCGCCATCACATGACGCATGATGAGCGAGACAAAAGCATCAGCCACCGAGCCGAACGTGATGCGACATGCCGGGCCCGATGCAGGCACCGGTGTGGAGGCTGGCGCCGACGCGCCGCGGCCTGCGTCTGGTGAGGCCGCGCCCCAGCGGCCATCAGAGGGCGAAACGGGGCCGCAGGTCATTGCGCGCCACTTGAAGACGCTGCCAAACGGCCCTGGCGTCTATCGCATGATCAATACCGACGGCGAGGTGATCTATGTCGGCAAGGCGCGCAGCCTGAAAAAGCGCGTGGCAAACTACACGCGGCTCGGCGGCCACACGAACCGCATCGCCCGAATGATCATGGCGACGGCGGACATGGAGTTCGTGACGACGCGCACGGAATCCGAAGCGCTGCTGCTGGAAGCCAACCTGATCAAGCGCCACCGCCCCCGGTTCAATGTTCTGCTGCGGGACGATAAATCATTCCCCTACATCCTGATTGCGCAGGACCATGAGGCCCCACAGATCCTCAAGCACCGTGGCGCGCGCAACCGGAAGGGAAAGTATTACGGTCCGTTTGCCTCTGCCGGCGCCGTCAACCGCACGATCAACACCCTGCAGCGGGCCTTCCTGCTGCGCACCTGCTCGGACAGCGTCTACGAGAGCCGCACGCGCCCCTGCCTGCTTTACCAGATCAAGCGCTGCGCCGGACCATGCACCGGGGAGATCGCACCAGAGGATTATAGCCAGCTTGTCGACGAGGCCAACCGCATGATGAGCGCCAAGTCAGCCAGCGATCAGAAGAAGATGAACCACATGATGATGGAGGCGTCCGACGCGCTGGAGTTCGAGCGGGCGGCGCGGATACGCGACCGCCTCGCC
>CAZGNQ010000339.1:0-3833 GCA_964527285.1 uncultured Hyphomicrobiales bacterium
CGTGGTCGATAAGTGATTGGCAATGGAGTGTTGCAGCGCTTGTGCCAGCGGATTTTGGTGCGATGCGTCGAGAAAAATCAGGCTGGTGCCCGCGCGTTGTTCCATCTGCTCGATCAAGTCCTGGATGGGAAACGCTTCACGCCGGACGCTGAATGCGTTGCGCAATTGAGCATCGGTCGGTAGGAAATAGTTTCTCCCGCGGAACTGGAGGCTGTGCCCGGAATAGTAAACGAGAGCCACATCCGTTTTTGCAAGCTGGGCCGTGAAGGCACTCATCGTATCGATGAATGCATCGCCTTCAAGGTTGTGCTCGAGTGTGACGGCGAAGCCCAGGGGAGCCAGAGCCGCCGCGACGGCTTCGGCATCCTGACGGGGTGTCTGGAGATGGGGAGCAAATGCGTATTCGCCATTTCCGATCACAAGCGCAATGCGTTGCGAGCCGTGTGCCACTGTCGCAATGATAACAGCAGTGATATATACGATCACAGCGCGCCGCCATATGCCGCCCACCGCATTGCGCCAGGATCGCCCAGGGGAGCGCGGTGAACGGAACGGTGTCATATCGTGCCTCTGAATAGGATCGCTGGCGTCAGTGTTCGCCCAGCCTCAATAGCTTCGAAGCGCATGATCCCAGGGGAAGCAACTGTCAGAAATGAAACCCTAGGCGCCTATTCTGACACGTTCCAGGTCGGTCACCTAGCGCACCGACGCCATTTGCTCTGCGCGGACCGCGCGGACGACGCGAAATCCGACGTTGCTTCTGCCAACGTTCGGCGCCTGCGCGGAACGCATGGCGGAGCGTGCATATTTTGCCGGATAATACCAGCCGCCGCCGCGGTTCACACGTTTTTGGCCAACCGAAGGACCTTTCGGGTCACTGCGCTGGCCTGTGCCGTAGTAACCGCTCCCGTAGCGATCCCCGACCCATTCCCAGACATTGCCGTGCATATCGTGGAGCCCCCATGCGTTGGCTTGGTAGCGTCCAACGGGCACTGTGCCGTCCTTGCCGGCAATGTTGGCTTTGGTTCGATCGAGCGTGTTGCCGTGCGCAAATGCGGTGGTGGAACCGGCGCGGGCGGCATACTCCCATTCAGCCTCAGTGGGCAAACGCCAGTCCTGCCCGGTTTTTCGTGACAGCCAGTGTGTATAGGCAGCAGCGTCGCGCCAGGTCACATTGATGACCGGCCGGTTGCCGCGGCCCCAACCCTCATCGTCCACAATAGGGCGACAGCCGCCATCGGCAACACAGGCATCCCATTGAGCGAACGTTGTTTCGTATTTTGCCATCTCAAAGGCCGTCAGCGTGACGGGGTGGGCCGGCTTTTCATCGCGCCGACAAACGCCATCGTTGAGGCACCCCATCTGATATGTGCCTGCGGGGATCCGGACCATTTCCGGCAGCGCGATTGTTTGATGGTGTGTGATCGACACTGGCGTCGGGTTCGGCGAGGGAAAGCGTTCGGTGTGTTTATTCTTTTTGATGAGTAGAAGCTGCTCATATTGTCGGATCTGTTCGTTCAGCTTGAGACGCGCCTTCTGGATGCGTTGTGCGGCAGTAACTTCTTTCTTAAAGTAGAATTCATGGGTCAATTGCGATAAACGCTCGGGCTTCTGGCGCGCATCCGTCTTTGTAAGTACGGCACGGGTCACGCGCTTCAGCATCACTTCAACCTCGATATTCGGTGATGCGATATGGCGGAGCAAAGCAGCCGTGAACGGACTGTTCCGTCCCGCGCCATCTTCGGCGACATGGTCCGGTGCGGTGGCATAGACGACAAGCGTTTCACCGTTTTGGCGTAAATGCCGGCTCAGCCCTTGCGTGGGCACTGTGGAGCGGGTGCGCGTGATGTTGCGGAAAAGTCTCGTTGCCAGGGGATTGTCGCGGCAGGCATCGAGGAAGACGAGATTGATCTTTGCTTTGCGCTCCATCAGGTCGGTCAGCTCGCTCATCGCGATGGTTTCACTTGCGATGGCCGCTTCATTTTCAAGTCGGGCATCTGTGGGTACGAGGTAATTTCTGGCCTGAAACTGCAGAGCGTGCCCCGCATAAAAAAGCAGAGCGACATCTGCACCCTGCAACATTTCGGAAAATTCCTGGCTGACCTTTTCAAAACGTGCGCCATCCACATCAGTGACCTTGAGGACTTCGAAGCCGAGTTTATCAAGTGCCTGAGCCAGGTCATGCGCATCGTGAAGCGGGTTGGCGAGCGGTCCGGCATGGATGTAATCAGCATTGCCAATGACAAGCGCGACCCGTCGTTCGGCCTGAGCCGCCATCGCCATGTTGCCGATGATGAGAATGAACATCAGCAAATGCAAAAGGATTGTGCCTGCTGCGCGCATGGTCTGACGACCCTCCCCGATCAATTTGGGGCATCAGTGGAAACAACAGACGTTTCCCATGTCGCGTTCCCGGGCTTTCGAGGGCGGGTGATGTCGTTTGCACGCGTGCTGCCCATCTGACGTTTGGTCCCGGTGTGCCGCCGGCCTCACAACCGGACGCCGGACGCCGGACGCCGGCCGCCGGACGCCGGAGAGGTGCGAGATGCGAGATGGGCCGTTGCCGCTCGCGTGTGGCCAGTTATGACAGCGACATTGTCTTCGATGGAGGGGTTCGCGGGCCGGTGGCGCGGAGTGGTCTGAGTGTTCCACTTCGCTGCCAGTTGGGCACCGGTTTCATCACGTCCACAAGCCTGAAGCATCCTCAGCGGAGACACTCTCATGATGTACCACGGCATTCGGCGTCGCAGCATTCAGATGTCGGCAGTTGTCGTCGCCGCGCTCGTTCTTGGCAATACGGCGCACGCGCAGCAGCAAGAACCCGTTTGGGGGTCCTTGCATGTTCAAAACCAGGCAAACTCTGATGAACGGGTTGCCTACTTTTCCAAGAATTTGCGCCCCCACGGCGCTCAGGCCTATTCCAGCGCCTACCGCTCAAAGATTGTCCGGTTGAATTGGTACGATAATGGTGTGCGCCGATCTGGCGTCGTGAACCTCAACCGATCATTTGATATCTACGGATTGTTCCAGGGCGCGAGCCTCGATTTGACCGAGCAGGCAAAGGCCATTCTTGACGAGCTTGGGCGAGCGATCACATCGGAGGGGATCGACACACGGATGTATGCCATTGCAGGGCATTCCATCAGTCAAGGTGAAAAACGCGAAGATCATGCACTGTCTCAGCGTCGGGCTGAAGTCGTGTTCAATTATCTCACAACGAAGTTCGATATACCGCCAGCGCGGCTGACGCCGGTCGGTTTTGGCTCCCATAATCTTAAGGACAAAGACAGTCCCCAGGCACCTGAAAACAATCGGGTCGAGATCTGTCTGATTGAAGATCTCTACGATGAGGAGCCGAAGACGACGGTTCAACTCCCCGATCGCTATTCGTCAGGCCCGCAGGAAATCAAGGTGACGACGGCGGAAGAAACGTCGGCATCCGATGCAAAATCGACGCGTGCTGAGGAGCGCGAAACCGCAGCGACACAAACGCGTACGACGGTTGAGACAGCGGCTTATCAGCCAGAGCCGGTTGTGACGCAGCCCGTGCCAAAGGCCAAGGCGAAGCGGGCGAAACAGCAAAAGCGCAAATGGGCAAGGACGTACGCAAAGCCCCGCCGCTCTTACCGCAAGGCACGTCGCGCCTATCGCCAGCCTCACCTTGGCTATGGCAAGCAGCGCCTGACGCGTGGTCTTGCTGCGCACTGGCAGCGTTCGGACGGTCGGGCCTTCGATCCGAATTATTGCCCGCCAGCGGCCAATCTCGGCTACGGCAACTAGTGTAGCGCATCTGACGTTTGGTCCCCATCTGCTGCCAATCTCGAAACCAAACG